>SVSN01000005.1:46779-85615 GCA_015064285.1 Oscillospiraceae bacterium
CAACAGGAATTTGTTGAAATACACAAAACAGCTCCGCATAGCGCAGAACTGTTTGCAGATTATCTTTATTTGCTGTCCTCCCAGGGTTCCATCCCCAGCTTTTCCCGGAGATAACGGCCCGTCCAGGAGTGTCGGCAGCAGGCCACTTCTTCCGGTGTGCCTTCCGCAATGACCGTGCCGCCCCGGTCGCCCCCTTCCGGCCCCATGTCAATGATGTGGTCGGCGGTCTTGATGACGTCCAGGTTGTGCTCGATCACCACGATGGAGTTGCCCTGTTCCACCAGCCGTTCCAGTACCACGATCAGCTTTTCCACGTCGGCGGAATGCAGACCGGTGGTGGGTTCGTCCAGAATGTAGATGGTTCGTCCGGTCTGCCGCTTGGACAGCTCGGTAGCCAGCTTGACCCGCTGTGCTTCCCCGCCGGACAGTGTGGTGGAGGACTGACCGATCTTGATATACCCCAGTCCCACATCGCAGAGCAGCTGCAGACGGGAAGCAATCCGGGGAATTTCCGAGAAGAAAACCACCCCTTCTTCCGCCGTCATATCCAGCACATCGGCAATGCTTTTGTCCTTGTACCTGACTTCCAGCGTTTCCCGGTTGTACCGCTTGCCTTTGCAGACATCACAGTTCACATACACGTCCGCCAGAAAATGCATTTCGATTTTCTTGACACCGTCCCCTTCACAGGCTTCACAACGGCCGCCCTTTACATTGAAGGAGAACCGTCCCGGGCCGAAACCGCGGAGTTTGGCACCCGGCGTTTTGGCAAACAGATCCCGGATGTCGTTGAACAGTCCTGTGTACGTGGCGGGATTGGAACGGGGCGTTCTGCCGATGGGGCTCTGGTCGATGGCAATGATCTTGTCCAGATGCTCTTCGCCGTCGATGCGGGTATGCTCGCCCGGATAGGTGATTGCCCGGTTCAGGTCATGGGCCAGCCGCTGATACAGAATGGAGTTGATCAGGGAAGATTTGCCCGAACCGGAGACCCCGGTTACGCAGACAAAACAGCCCAGCGGAATGGTCACATCAATATTTTTCAGGTTGTGTTCTCTGGCCCCCACAATGGTCAGCGTTTTGCCGTTGCCTGCCCGACGGACAGCAGGAACCGGAATGCTCCGTCTGCCGGAGAGATAGGCGCCGGTGAGAGAGTCCGGATTGTCCGCCACTTCCGCAGGGGTTCCGCAGGCGATGATCTGTCCGCCGTGGATGCCCGCCCCCGGCCCGATGTCGATCAGGTAGTCGGCGGAGAGCATGGTTTCTTCGTCATGCTCCACCACAATCACGGAGTTGCCCTGATCCCGGAGCATTTTCAGTGTGGCGATCAGCTTGGTGTTGTCTCTCTGGTGCAGACCGATGGAAGGTTCGTCCAGAATGTACAGCACCCCCGCAAGGGAAGAACCGATCTGGGTGGCCAGCCGGATCCGCTGTGCTTCACCGCCGGAAAGAGTACCCGCCTGCCGGGAAAGGGTAAGATATTCCAGTCCCACGCTGGCTAAGAAAGACAGACGGCTCCTCAGCTCTTTCAGAATTTCCCGGGCAATGGTCATTTCGGTTTCCGAGAAGGTCAGGGAGCTGACAAATGCCAGCGCTTCCGTTACGGAAAGGGAACACAGCTCATGGATATTCTTGCCGCCGATGGTCACGGAAGTGGCTTCCCTGTTCAGACGTGCGCCGTGACAGTGGGGACACTCTGTATCGGTGAGAAACTGTTCGTAGTATTCGTGGTTGAAAGCCCCCGGCTGTGCCCGGTCGGAAACCATTTTCACAAGCCCTTCAAACCGCATGGTCTGCTGCTGTACCCGGTCTCCGAATACCCGGATCGCCGTAACCGGTTCCGGATATCCGTAGAGCAGTGCATCGAATGCTGCCTGCGGATAGTCTTTCACCGGAGTGGAGAGATCCACGCCGTAATGCTTCAGGACTTCATAGATCACCGGGCCGTTCCAGCTGTCCTCCGTCAGGGTTTTGAAGCCGTTGACGCAGATGGCGCCGGAATCCAGGGAAAGGCTGTGGTCTCCGAGGATCTTGTCGGGAGAAACGGAACGCAGCACCCCCAGTCCCGCACATTCCGGACAGGCGCCGAAGGGGTTGTTGAAGGAGAACATACGCGGTTCCAGCTCCCCGAAGGAAATACCGTGCTCCACGCAGGCGTAATTGGTGGAAAACTCGACCACTTCGGCGTCTTCCTCTTTCTTATCCCGTTCCGCCAGCACCACATTCACAAATCCGTCGGATTCCCGCAGTGCCGTTTCCACAGAGTCGGAAATGCGTCCCCGGATGTCGCCCCGGATGATGATACGGTCGATGACCAGCTCAATGTTATGCTTTTTGTTTTTGTCCAGTTCGATTTCTTCCGACAGATCGTAGACGATTCCGTCCACCCGGACCCGGACAAAACCGTTCTTGCGGGCATCGGCGAATACCTTTTCGTGACGTCCCTTTTTCCCTCTGACGACGGGGGAAGCGATGATCAGCCGCTGTCCTTCCGGGTACTCCAGAATCTTGTCAATGATGGTGTCCGTGGTGGTCTGACGGATTTCCCTGCCGCATACGGGACAGTGGGGTACCCCCAGCCGGGCGTAGAACAGACGCAGATAGTCGTAGATCTCCGTAACGGTTCCCACAGTGGAGCGGGGGTTTTTGGAGGTGGTCTTCTGGTCAATGGAAATGGAGGGGGAGAGCCCTTCGATGGAGTCCACATCCGGCTTGTCCAGCTGACCGAGGAACATTCTGGCGTAGGAGGACAGGGATTCCACGAAACGCCGGTGGCCTTCCGCATGGAGGGTGTCAAAGGCCAGGGAGGATTTCCCGGAGCCGGAAAGCCCGGTCATGACCACCAGCTTGTCGCGGGGAATGGTCAGGTCGATGTTTTTCAGGTTGTTCATCCGCGCGCCGCGGATCACGATATTTTCAGGCATTTGGTTGTCCTTTCATAACCGCACTCAGTCTTCAAATCCCGGCGGTGTGGGAAGCTTGTCTGCCGTGTCCCCGTGCGCCTGCAGATACGCATCGCCGTAGGTGCGGCTGTTTGTGAACTGCGAGGGCGTCATCACATCGGTGTCGAAAGCGGACGGCATGTGTTTTTCCGACGCAATCTGCCGGAGCCGGGGCACAAACTCGTCGCTGCGGAGCTTGTCGTCCCGGTAGGCTTTCCGCAGCAGGACAGAGGGAATGAACTCGTCGTATTTTTCATAGACCGGCGCTTCGTTTTCCCCGATCAGGGCAGCCAGATCCACCCCTTCTCTGTCCGCTTTGGCAGAGAGATCCCGGATCAGCGCATCCCCTGTGCCCCCTTCCAGCTTGAAGGTCATGTAGTAGCAGCCTTCGAATTCCAGACCTGTCAGGCGGAATTTCCCGGCGTTCTGTTTCAGATACCGGCGGAGGGTACGGAAGGAACGGGTACCCAGCCAGGGGAACAGCGCCCAGGTGGATCCGCCCAGACAGAGGATGGAATGCTCGGTCAGCCCCGTGTTTCTGGCGATATTCCGTGCCACCCGGAGCCGGCGCAGGGCACCTTCCTTCAGATAGGGATATTCCGTGTCTTCTCTGAGCACCTGACGCATCCGTTCCAGAATCTTCGTGTGCACCTCACCGTAATCCCCGGGCCAGGCCACTTCCATCTTGCCCCGCACAGGTTTTACATAGATCAGGTGCCGGGGCAGATCCAGTTCTTCCACTTCCCAGACCCGTCCGGCCAGGGCAAAGCGATCCCCCACCGGCGGCGGAGAATTCAGCACCCCGATCTCATCGGATTCGCAGCGGACGGTATAGTCGTCGTTGTCCTTGAAGACGGCGTAGAACTTGAAGGAATTCACCAGCCGCTCGCCCTTCAGACCCAGGATCAGCTCTTTTTCTTCTGTCATTTCCAGCCAGTCGTTCCGGATCATGGAGAGCATCAGGGTTTTGTAATCTTCCTTTTCGATATACTGGAAAGGCGGCAGAGTCAGTACCCGTTCTGCCAGATGGGCAGGGGAGAGTGCTCCGGCAGCCGCCAGAACGGACAAAGTCTGCTGGAAGAGCAGGCTCAGGGGCTGTTTCCGGATGTTCGGCGGCTCGATGAACCGTTCTTCGATATACAGCTGCACCACCGCGATGGCCTTCAGCAGTTCCCAGGGGATCAGCTGGGGCAAGGGCGTGTTGGGCAGCGGATTTTCTTCCCGGAAGACCATCATCATCTCCGGCGGGTCTCCCCGTCTGCCGGACCGGCCCAGTCTCTGCAGGAAAGAGGAAACGGTGTTTGGCGAGCCCTGCTGGATCACCCGTTCCAAGCGGCCGATGTCAATGCCCAGTTCCATGGTGACGGTGGCACAGACCACAGCCTGCACATCGTCGTCTTTCATTTTCAGTTCCGCGTCTTCCCGGATGGAAGCGGAAAGAAAACCGTGATGGATCAGAAATACGTCCGGTTCTCCCCGGTATTCGGCGATCTGCCGCAGGGTGGCGGTGATGTATTCCGTCTCTTCCCGGGAGTTGGAGAACACGATAGCTTTCCGGTCGTGGGTACAGTCGTAGATGTATTCATACCCCGGATCCAGTGAAATGGTGTCATTTCCGTGGGTCTCGGCGGTGGGCGTTTCGGCAACGTCCTTTTCCACAATATAGAAATGTTCCATCCCCAGCCGCCAGCGGATCTTTGCCGGGGTGATTTCCGGCACCACCGTATCTCTGCCGCTGGAAGCACCCAGCCAGCCGGCTGCTCTGTCCATGTCTCCGATGGTGGCGGAAAGACCGATCCGGCGGGGAGACACACCGGTCCGTTCCCGCAGTCTTGCCAGCTGGCAGAGGATCTGGTTGCCCCGGTCGGTTCCGGTCAGGGTATGGATCTCGTCGATGATCACATAGCGCAGATCCCCGAAAATCCGGATCAGGTCGGAGTTCCGGTGGATCAGCATGCCTTCCAGGGATTCCGGCGTGATCTGCAGAATTCCCTGAGGGACTTTCATGACTTTGTTTTTATGGGAGGCCGCCACATCTCCGTGCCAGTGATACACCGGGATCCCTGTCTGGTCGCACAGCTCGGAAATTCTGCCGAACTGGTCGTTGATCAGGGATTTCAGCGGGGCAATGTAGATAGCGCCCACGGAGTTCGGCATATCGTCGTAAAACTGGGACAGGATAGGGAAAAAGGCCGCTTCCGTCTTACCGGAGGCGGTCTGGGAGGGCAGCAGCAGATTGTTCTCTGTGTTGAAAATCACATCCGCAGCCGCCACCTGGATTTCATTCAGATGATCCCAGCCGCGGCTGTAGATAAATTCCCGGATAAACGGGGAGTAAGCGTCAAATACATTCATGTCAGACACACATTCTCTCAGAATTCCAGATCGTCTATGGTTATTTTGGCGGCGGAAGCAGAAGGTGCATCTCCGGCAGGCGTATCCGCGGGGGCATCGTCCGTATTGGCGGGGGCGGCTGCGGTATACTTCATGGTGCCGGTGATGTCTTCAAAGGTCTTGTCCGGATTGGCCAGCAGCAGATCCAGCAGGGTTACATAGTCCCGGATGATCTCACGGGGTGTCACCATGGTGTCGGCGCCGGCACGGGACAGGGAATCGGTAAGAAACGCCTGCATCTGTGCTCCGGTGATGGCCGGCTGGTATTTGTGATATTCTCCGTGGAGAGAGGTAAGCCGCATGACCAGCGCCAGCAGTTCACTGTCGGACAGCCGCTTCAGCCGCAGCACGGGAGAGAGCAGGCTCCGCAGACCTTCCGCACCGAACCGTCCGTCGGAAAGGCGGCTGCGCAGGGCTTCATAGCTGAACAGACCCCGGCGGGTGTCCTCCAGAAACTGGGGTGTGCCGCCGAACACGATCATCAGACCGGGCGCCCGTCCCTGCATGGTGTCGTTGAACATGGCCAGGATTTTTTCGTAGTTGTTTTCCCGGGAGAGCCGGTTGGAGATCTTGTACAGATTCACACATTCGTCAATGCAGACGCACAGTCCCCGATACCCTACAAGCCGGGCAAAAGCGGTGATCAGTTTCAGATGGTCGTACCAGTTGTCGTCATCGATGATGGAGAGGGATCTGATCCCCACGGCGGCACGGGCTTCCGTGCGGGTGTTGTATTCCCCCCGGAACCAGCGCAGACAGGCGGACATTTTTCCTTCGTCCTCACAGCGGTAGGCATTGTAATACTCCCGCATAACGGTGGCAAAGTCAAATCCGCCCACGTCGGCTTCCAGGGCACGGACCGTCCGCATGATCTCCTTGCCGAAAGCGGCATCGTATGCGGGGGAATCCACTTCCATGCCGGCGTCCGCAAGGGTGTCCCGGATCTGGCTGAACCACCGGCTGATGATCACCGGCAGCGCACCGCCGTCCGGCTGGGTCTTGCAGGCCAGATTCTTTACCAGTTCCCGGTAGGTGGCCAGTCCCGCACCGCCGCTGGCAGACAGTTTCCGTTCGGGAGAAAGGTCGCAGTCCGCAGTGAGAAAACCCTTGTCCATGGCGAATCCGCGGGTCAGCTGGATCAGAAAACTCTTCCCGGAACCGTACCGGCCGATGATGAATTTACAGCTGCCCTCACCGTCCGCCACACGTTCCAGCGCACCTGTCAGGGCTTCGATCTCGTCCAGACGACCGATGGCAATGTACGGCGCACCGGAACGGGGAACCACCCCGGCAGACAAGGCGGAAAGAAGGGTCCCGAGGATCCGTCTGGGTACTTTTTTTACGTTTACGCTCTGCTCCACGATTCTGCGTCCTCCCTGTAGTCTTCAATCAGCTGATACCGGTTTCCATCCGCTTCGATGAGGATATCTCCCACCAGTTCCAGGAAAATTTCGTTGATCTGTTCGGCCATCCGTCCCGGGAAAAGCCCGTGATCCCGGCAGAAGGCGGAATATTGTCCCTCCAGCATGGCAGAGACCGCTTCCTTTTCCAGAGAATGGCGTTCTCCGGCAGGCAGGGTGGTCACTTCCGCAAAGGGATCTTCTTGATGATCCTGTGTAGTATCGACATGCTCCACAGTGTTTTTGGCGTCTTCCGTCCGGTTTTCTGAAAGATCCGTCACCGCCGCTGCGGTATGGGCCTGTTCCGGCAGAGCCTCTTCCCGGATTTCCGTGTTTTCCGTAAGAGCGTCGGAATCCAGCGCACCTGCCACCGGAGCAGTTTCTTCGTCCGGCACATAGGGCAGCTCTTCCGCTGCATAGGCAGGACTGTTTTCCGCTTCCTCACCGGTGAGACGGCTGGTGTTGACCCAGGAATCCGCTTCGATCCGGTGTGCCGCGGAGAAATCAAAGCCGGTGGTCTCCGCTTCGTACAGCTTCAGATAGGCCTCTTCTTCCGCATCCGTTTTCTTCTTCACGGGCATCTCGTCCGGCCCGAAGCAGGCATCCACCAGGGCTTTGTCTTCGGCGCTGATTTCGCTGGCATTGAGCTTGGATTTGATCTTCAGCCGGTACCGCAGCTTGTTTTCCGCGTATTTGACGATCCCGGTGACAAAACGTCTGGTGTCGGGGGAACGGATGCAGGAGTTGAATGCCACGTCGATCCGGCGTTTGCCTTCGGTCTGGATGATAGCGCCGCAGAAAGAATCTCTGGTCAGCCGATACGTCCGGTCCAGTGCGAACATGCCCCGGTTGTCGGCATAAGCGGCTTCCAGTACCACGGTCAGTGCTTCCAGAATGCACCTGTCATATTGTTCCCGGTTTCCGCCGGTATAATAACGGCTTTTTTTATAATCGTAATCCGAATAGGTTTCCAGTAGTACCCCTGCCAGCAGCGACAGAGCCCGTCCGGACAACCGGCCTCCGGGGGGACACATATTGTCCAGATAGAACTCCTTGAACTGGGCGCGCCGTACAATCTCCGCCAGAAAAGGCTCGATGGAACCGGGCAGCGGAACGTCATGGATCAGGGCATAATCCGGCACCCATTCGCACAGATAGGTGTCCAGCTTCTGGTAACTCCGGCGGTAATGGGCCCACAGCCGGCAGAGCTGTTCCATCCCTTCTGCGGGAGGAATGCACTCCGGCAGGTTGATGATCTCGAAAATGTACAATAATATATAAGGAAAATCCGCTTCCAGAAATACGCCTGCTCTGGCGTTGTCCCGGAACCAGAGATAGAAAGCAAGCTGTCTGCTGTCCATCTGGGCGTACTGGGGAACAAAGGAGGCGTAAGGTACCGGCTCGCTGGGGGTACCCTGCTTGCTGTGGCTGATGGCAGCGTCTCTGGCGAACCCGGCATAGAACGAGAAATCGTTGATCCAGCGGCGTACCGTAACCTGACGGATCAGCCAGCCGCTGCCCTCCCGTTCCGACACAACCTCTCCTGCGGAAGACCGTTTCGGCGGCGCGTCGATATCCCGGAACGTCTGAAAGGCATCTTTTTTGTCTTCTTCCCCGAAACCGAAGGTGCTGCCGTTTTCCTGTGCCTGCATCCGGCTCTGGAACCCTCTGGACGTGGAATAGGTGGATGTTCTGTAGGTGCGGTCGGCAGGACGGACAGGCCGGGAGGAGGCAGGAGCCTTTGCAGGATCTCGGGGGGGGATTGCCTCCGTTTTCGGCGTGGCGTCGTCCTCCACAGACAGGGGAATGGTGTCCGTGGTGCGGCCGTCATAGGTGGGCGGACTGTAGGTTCTTTTGTGGATGGGCGGAAGATTCCAGAAATCCTCTTCCGGATCATGGGGGCTGGCAGAGGTATCCCGGGGGAGCGTTTCCGACTGATCCGGTTTCCCGTTCCGACGATCAAAATCCTGCATTCGTACCACCTCGTTAAACATTCGTTCGTATCCTTCATTATACCATAGATACTATTTACTGTCAATGTGTTTTGATTAAAAAATTCTAATCTGAAAACAAGGAACAAATGTCCTGCAGGCATTGCAATTCCCGGGGAAGAATGGTATAATATGGATGTAAATACCAAGGAATCCGGAGGATATCCCATGCAAAAGAATCGTATGTTGGGGACGCTTATCCCTGTTCTGCTGGCGGTTTTGGTGACAGGCATCGGGTATTATGTGACCCTGCCCCCCCTGAACCCCCATTCATCCCAGTTCTGGACATTTTTCTTCTTTACGCTGGCAGTCATCGGCGGCGCCGGTCTGCTGATCTCTCTTGCCCACCGGAAGATTGTTGTGGTAAACCAGCACATGAAGCTGCCCGTGTTCATCAAGGTTCTGCTTGTGATCGCCGGGATCGCGCTGGCGCTGCTGCTGATCTTTTCGATCGCTTCTTCTCAGCTGCTGCGTGCAGGCACCTACAGCTCCCTGATCACCGTAGAGCAGGGGGATTTTGCGGAAGATGTACCTCAGTCCGAATATGTCACCGATATTGCCCTGATGGACTCTGACTCCGCCCGGATCATCGGCGCCCGTACACTGGGTACCCTGTCGGATCTGGTGTCCCAGTATAATGTTTCCGACACCTATACCCAGATCGCCATGGAAGGAGTGCCCTTCAAGGTATCTCCTCTGGAACACGCTTCCTTCTTCAAATGGCTGCAGAACGGTTCCAAAGGGATTCCCGGGTATGTCAAGGTGGATCCTGTTGCCTTTGATGCGGAATTTGTCCGTCTGGAACAGTATATCACCATTTCCCCCTCCTGTTATCTGGGGGACGATCTGATGCGCGCCCTCCGTTTTGCCGCCCCCACCGCCATCTGGGGATCTGTCTATTTTGAAGTGGACGATCAGGGAAACCCCTTCTGGATTGCTTCCGTGCTGGAGCCCCAGGCAGGCTGGTTCGGCGCATATGATGTAACCGAAGTGGTTGTCATGGACGCATGCACCGGCGAAGCGCAGACCTATGCCCTGGGAGAAGTACCGGCATGGGTGGACATTGTGTTTACCGGTTATCTGATCTGCGAGAAGTATGACTGGTACGGCATGCTGGGCGGCGGATATCTCAACTCCATTTTCAGCCAGACGGGCTGCGTGGTGACCACCGACGACTTCGGCTACAAGATCATCGGCGATGATGTGTATGTGTTCACCGGCGTAACCTCCGTTTCCAATGACGAAGCCAATATCGGCTTTATCCTGGTCAACAGCCGGACAGGGGAATACACCTACTATGCCGTGCCCGGTGCGGAAGAATACTCTGCCATGGCAGCCGCCGAAGGTTCCGTACAGCAGTACCGGTACGAGGCTTCTTTCCCCACGCTGATCAACGTGAATGGAGAAGCCACCTATATTATGGTGCTCAAGGACGCTTCCGGGATCGTGAAGATGTATTCCATGGTCAACGTGGAAAACTATAACCTGGTGGTGACATCCGAAACCCAGAACGATGTGTTCCAGAAGTATAAGGCAAGACTGAGCCAGTCCGGGGTGAATGTGGATTCCGACAGCCTGGAAAGCCGCACCATTACGGTGGAAGAGATTCTGTATATCCCCAATAACGGCACCACAACCGTATATATCCGCTCCACGGACGGTAAGGTATACAAAATCGCCTTTGACGAATCGCTGCTGCTGACCACGGCCGGCGACAGACTGACGGTATACTATACCATTGAGGAACCCATCACCCAGCTTGTGAAGTTTGAACAGTAAAGGAATTTGCTATGGCACAGAAAAACAAAGCCTCGTTCACCGCGAAAATTGACGAAGATCTGCTGAAAAAGTTTTACGCGGTAGCCGCTGCGGAAGGGCGCAGTCCCAACAACCATTTTCTGCACCTGCTCCGGACCAATGTGGCCTATTACGAACGGATCCACGGAAAGATCGACACCGCCGGCATCGAACTGCCTGCCGAAGAAGAGAAAGAATAAGAGGACGCTGTATGCTTGCCATCACATATGCCGCTGCCCTGTATGGGATCGACGGGTTTCCGGTCACGGTGGAATGTACGGCGAAACGGGGACTGGCTTCCTTTGAGATCGTCGGTCTGCCGGATGCCGCCGTCAGGGAATCGGAAAAACGGATATTCACAGGGACAGCCAACTGCGGTTTTCCCCTGCCGGATATGGAAGCCGTGATCAATCTGGCTCCCGCTGACCGGAAAAAGGAAGGCACCGCACTGGAAATGGCAATTCTGTGCGCTCTGTACAGTGCCTGCGGAATCCTGGGGGAAGGGACAGATCTGTCTTCCATGTGCTTTATCGGGGAGATTTCCTTTTCCGGGGAGATCCGGCCTGTCCGGGGTGTGCTGGGGATGACACTGGCTGCCATTGCGGCGGGAAAAACACAGATTTTTGTACCGGAAGCCAATATCCGGGAAGCTTCTGTGGCGGAAACGCCGGGTGTGTCTATCTACGGTGTGCCGGATATTCCCACCCTGCTGGCCCATCTCAACGGCAGCGAAACCATGACGCCCAGTTATGCGGATCCGTTTGCCCAGGTACAGACGCCGGTGTTTTCCGAGGATTTTTCCCAGGTAAAAGGACAGTTCCGTGCCAAACGGGCGCTGGAGGCTGCCGCTGCCGGGGGACATAATATCCTGCTGATCGGCCCGCCCGGCTCCGGAAAATCCATGCTGGCAAAAAGACTGCCCACCATCCTGCCGCCCATGAGCCGGGATGAAGCGCTGGAATCCACCAAGATCCACTCCTGTGCCGGTATGCTGACGGATGAGATACCCTATATCCGGAACCGGGTTTTCCGCTCGCCCCATCATTCCCTCAGTACAGCCGCGCTGGTTGGCGGGGGCAGAATTCCTTCGCCGGGAGAGATTTCTCTGGCCCATAACGGTGTGCTGTTTCTGGATGAATTCCCGGAATTCCGGAAGGACGCCATGGAAGCACTCCGGCAGCCCCTGGAAGACCGGCAGGTAACCATCACCAGAGCCGCCGGACGGGTGACATATCCTTCCACTTTTATCATGGTGTGCGCCATGAATCCCTGTCCCTGCGGATATTTCGGCAGCCGGAGCGAAACCCACCCCTGTACCTGCACGAAAAAGGCGATCCACGGATATCTGGAAAAGATCAGCGGCCCCATGCTGGACCGGATCGATATCCAGATCGAAGTGCCGGCCCTGAGTTTTGCGGAGCTTTCGGAAACCAGACCGGGCGAGCCTTCTGTGGAGATCCGCCAGAGAGTGACCGCCGCCAGACAGCTGTCCCGCCGCAGATTCCGGGAAGCCGGGTTCGAACATGCCGACAGCCTGTGCAACGGGATTATGGAAACGGAAGCGCTGCGGACCTTCTGTGCCCTGGACGAATCCTGCACAAAAGTAATGGAAGATGTATTCCAGAAAATGCAGCTCTCCGGCAGAGCCTATGACCGGATCCTGCGTGTGGCCCGGACCCTGGCAGATCTGGAAGCCGTAAACAGCGGTTCGGAAGAATCGGACGGCATACTGGGCGGCCCCATACGGAAGCATCATCTGCTGGAAGCGGTACAGATGCGTACCCTGGACCGGAAATATTTCGGTTGACCTCATACAGACAAAAATATCCCCCGGTACGGAGAAATCCGTTGTCCGGGGGTATATTTATGCTTGTTTTCCGCCGGGGATTACTTCACCAGTTCCACACAGTCCAGGCCGCAGAACACCAGTCCGGCGGCGGAGGTTTCTTCCTCACGGCAGACAACTTCGGAAATTTCCTTTTCCGGGTGGGGGTTGACCCATTCCAGCGCCATCAGCGTTACAGGCTCACCGTCTTCCGTATGGGTCTGCAGGATGGGGTCGGCAAACCATGTGCCCACATACCCCATGTGCCGGTAATACTGTTCGGGCAGCGGATCTCCGAAACGGTATTTCCAGCAGCGTACGTTTCCGTCGTATTCTACGGCAATCTCTTCCGTGGTGCCGTCTGCATACCGGACTTCATAGGTACCTACACGGGTCAACGGTTCCCAGACGATCCGTTTTTCACGGTACAGGGTGGTGTGGATAAAGCGCAGGGCATCTGTGGTTTCCCGGATGGGTATGACAACAGGTTCCCGCAGCAGACAGGGAGTCCGGTCGATTTGGGCGCAGGCTTCTATGAGGGCATGAGGCACCCCTCCGGCGGTGACCGGCGTGCTTCTGGCCCAGTATCCCCGATGGAAGCCGTTCAGTCCTCTGATATTGTCACGGATTGTCATGATCCGGGGGTAGAGGATCTTTGCATATACTTCGCGGCAGTCTTCACGGTAGGTGTCCGACCAGAGCATTTCTCCTGTGTACATCAGATCGTACAGCTTGCCCTTTTTCGCCAGTGTGTATTCGTCGATCCGGCACCAGGTGGATACCTGACCGCCGATCATCCGCTCTTTTTTAGCCCGGCTTTCATACCGGGGATAGTGGCTGGAATACAGATTGCCCATCACCACATCGTAACCGTAGGGCAGCAGATGGTCTTCCATGTCCAGATCGAAGTGGAAATACCAGATGAAGTCCAGCAGTACAATGTCCCGGGGCAGCCGTTCGATGGCAGGCCAGGTTTTATACCTTTCCGTGGGCTGCATCATGTCCGCCCAGATCATCATCCGCAGTCCCTTTTTGGCCAGATAATCGTGCATGGCTGTCACGTGCATTTCGTACAGCACATCGTGGGGGACATCCTTGCACTTGGGACAGAGACCCACCTGATAGATTTCATCATGCCCCATGTGGACAAAACGGGGAGGCTTCACTATATCCACGATTTCATCGATCAGATCGTAGATGATCTCGTAGCTTTTCGGGTTCTGGGGACAGTAGGAATGGTGGTAGTAGGTGCTCGGCGGCTGGTCGGTGTTCCGGGTGTCCATCTGCCGTTCGGTGACGGATTCATCGGTTTCCGCAATATCCGGGTGGGCATAGGTGATGTACTGCACATGTCCGAAGGACTGCACTTCCGGGATCAGCTCGAAGCCCAGCTCTCTGGCGTATTCGCAGAACTCCCGTACTTCATCCTTTTCCAGCAGTTTGCCGCCGCTGTTCATGGAACCGTGAGGGAATTCGGGAATTTCTCCCGCCATGGATTTCCGGTTGCCTTCCAGCCATGCTTCGCTGATTTCCGGGTGGGAGTCAAACCGCATGCCGCCGGCAAATTCCATGATCAGCTGGTTGTAGTGGTAGGGGATCAGAATGGTTTTCAGCAGTTTTTTCAGGAAGGGGATCTCTTCTCTCGGCGGCAGACCGAAGTGGAATCCCCGCATTTCCTTGTAGGGACGGTCTTCGATGCAGCAGCAGGGCACCCCGTCTGCAGTGGTCATTTCCAGCAGCCGTTCCACGCCGTACAGCAGCCCCAGTCTGTTGGATGCTTCCAGAGAGACGCCGTTTTCCGTAACCTTCAGCCGGTATCCGTCCGGAACGATTGTATCGGTATGGCTGATCCATACGGTTGTGGTGTTCAGATCCGGCACGGCAGGGGCAGGTACAGTCCGGCGCCAGGAGGCAGGAATGGTGTGGAACGCTTTGACTTCTTCCAGCCGTTCCTTGTAATAGGAAAGGGCAAATATGCTGTCCGGATGTCCGTCGTCTGCTGCGGGATCCAGTGCTTCCAGGGGCAGCTTGCCTTCTGTCCACTGTACGGCGGCAGGAGTGGGATACAGCACGGGTTCGTCAAATACCGCGCCGATCACTTCCGGTTCCTGCATTTCCAGATTGACCATGCCGGGGGTCATACGGACGATAAAGGTGTCCGAGACAGCCCCCACCGGAATTTCCACGGTTTTGCCGAAGTAACCGCCTTCCTTCGCACGATAGATCCCCACCGCTTTTTCTCCGTTTTCCACAGGAATCAAAATCCGGGCGCAGGACAGGGCGGATGCACCTGCCAGTTCCAGCCGGATGGTGGATGCAAACACTTCCTTTTCAAAAGCGATCCGCAGATCCACACCGGTACCCATGGTTGCAGTCCAGTTCCAGCGGAAATTGCCGTTGGTCAGCTTTTCCGGCGGGAAGGAAATACGGCTTCCGGCACGCCAGGCGGTCGTTTCCCACGGCAGACCGGAGGAGGGTGTGTTCAGATGTCCCAGTTTCATAATAATCACCTCGTATCTGGAAAATATGGAAAATGCAGGCAGCCCCGGAAACGGAAATACCTGCATATATTGTTTACTGTTTGATGGCTTTGGTTTTCCACTTGCCTCCCGCATAGAAAATCGCAGTCAGCAGCGCACCGATGAGCCAGGAACAGAGCAGGGAGATCTGGATACAGATGCTCTGTCCGTGGGGCAGTTCCGGCGTGGTGGTCAGCCAGGAGATGCCGTAAGCGATGGGCACACGGATGGCTACAGTGGTGATCAGGGAGATCCACATGGGCGTCATGGTGTCCCCGGCACCGCGCATGATCCCGGAAAGACTCTGGGTCACGGCAACGGCGATATATCCCACAGCCAGAATGGTCATAAGCCGGTAGCTCAGAGCCACAAGCTCCGCTGTTTCTGTGAAGATCCCCATCAGCCCTTTGCCGAACAGAAGGATGATCAGCGTGATTGCCGTGGAAGTACCCACCGCCATCAGCGTACCCTGTCTGGCACCCTTGGTAACACGGTCGTAAAGCCCTGCGCCCACATTCTGTCCCGCGTAGGTGGTCAGCGCCGTGCCGAAGGAGAAATTGGGCATCATGGCAAAGCCGTCCACGCGCATGACCACAACGTTGGCGGCAATAAACTGTTCACCGAACTGGTTGGTCAGAGACTGTACGATGATCATGGCGGAGGAGAAAATTGCCTGGGTCAGACCGGAAGGCAGACCGAGACGAACCAGCGTCTTCACATACTGTGCCCGGGGACGGAGATACTTCAGACGGAAATCAAAGAACTGCTGCATGCGGGACAGCTTGATCAGACAGAGAATAGAGGAAACAACCTGGGCGATAACGGTTGCCAGAGCCACACCGGCAACCCCCAGTCCCAGACCGGCGACAAAGTAAACGTCCAGGACAATATTGATAACGGTAGCCACCAGAAGATATACAAGTGCGGAAATGGAGTCGCCCATACCCCGGATGACCCCGCTGAGGATGTTGTAGTATCCCAGCCCCGCAATGCCCACCAGAGAAATGGTCAGATAATTGGTACACCAGTCCAGAATGGAGGGGGGCGTGTTCAGCATTACAAGAACCGGACGGATCAGCGGCGTGGCCACCAGAATCAGAAACAGACAGCATATGGCAGTGACCGTGATGCAGTTGCCGATGGTCTGGGACAGGCTTTCCCGGTTCCTTGCCCCGAAATACTGGGACACCATGATACTGGCCCCGGCGGAGATGCCGATGAACAGCACCAGCAGCATATTGATGATGGGTCCGGCACTGCCTACAGCGGACAGAGCAAGGTCTCCCACATATTTCCCGACAACAATGGTGTCTACCGTGTTGTACAGCTGCTGAGCGATATTCCCGATCAGCATGGGGAATGTGAACTGGAGAATACTTTTCCAGGGGGTGCCGACGGTCATGTCTGTGGGGGCAAATATACTTCTGGGCACGGTGTTGTCTCCTAACAATATGACAGATTTTTACATACAGCAGTATAACACAATCAGAAACCGATTGCAAGAGGCGTGTATTTTTTCACCGGACTGAATTTCACATTTTTTTGCAGAATTCACAAAATATTGCTTTTTTCCGTCCGGCCTGTGCTATATAATGAAACCGGAAGCTGCGGAAATTCTGTTTTCTGTGGAAAAACGGTTTGCAAAGGAGCATTTATGGCACGGATACATATTGACTTTACAGAAAAAACAGGAAGCATCAAACCCATGCATGCGGTCAACAACGGTGTAGTACTCGGCAGACAGAACAATTCCGAAACCTACAGGGCTGCCGGATTTCCCTATGCCCGGAACCATGACGCTTCTTACTGCGAAGAATACGGTGTGGAGCATTGTGTGGATATTACCGCCATCTTCCGGGATTTTGATGCCAATCCGTACCACCCGGATTCCTATGACTTTGCGGTGACGGATGCCTATCTGAAAGGTACCGTGGATGTGGGAACGAAGATTTTTTACCGTCTCGGCCAGCGGATCGAGCATACAGTGAAAAAATACAACATCTATCCCCCGAAGGATTTCGGAAAATGGGCGGTGATCTGCGAACATATCATCAGACACTATACCGAAGGTTGGGCGGACGGCTTCCACTGGGATATGCCATACTGGGAGATCTGGAACGAACCGGATGTGCAGCCCCAGTGCTGGGTAGGCTCCACGGCGGAATTCTGCGATTTCTTCTGCACTGTGTTTGCCCATCTGAAAAGCTGTTTTCCTCATCTGAAAATCGGCGGTCCGGCGCTGGGCGGTTCCTACAGCTTCTGGATGATGGACTACCTGCTGGCGATCCTGCAAAAGAGAAATCTGAAACTGGACTTCTTCTCCTGGCATCTGTACACCACCGATCCCCACAAGCTGACAGCGGACGCCGCGGAATTCCGCAGACGGCTGGATGCAGCAGGGCAGGCGCAGGCAGAGAGTATCCTGAACGAATGGAACTATTGCGAGAGCTTTGACGGGGACGCCTTCACCCGCACGGTGGAGACCATCATCGGCATGAAAGGCGCTGCTTTTGACGCCGCATTCCTGTGTGAGGGACAGAAATCCTCTGTGGATATGCTGATGTATTACGATGCCCGGCCCTCCATCTTCAACGGGATCTTTGACTTTTACACCCTCCGTCCCATCAAAGGATACTATGTTTTTGCCGGATGGAATGAACTGTATGCCCTGGGTACGGAAGTACTGACGGAAACGGACGATCCGGAACTGTATGCGGCGGCAGCCACGGACGGGAAAACCGACAGCGCCATGGTTGTGTACTTCACCAATGATCCGGCGGCAGAACCCAAAGCAGTACAGATTGACGCGGAAGGGCTGTTTGATGTGCATATCCTGTCGGAAAGCGCAGACGACAGACGGACAGACACCCTTCTTTTCCCACAGACGATGACCATCGAACCCAATACGGTTCTGCGGCTGCGGAAGACTGAGATATGAAACAGAAGTGGCTGACAGCCGTACTGGCGGCGGTATTGTTCTGCGGATGTGTCCCGGCACAGGCACAGTCTGCCGCAGAAACGGACGTATATGAGATCTCCATACTCAATTACAATGTGGCGGGGCTTCCGAAGCTGTTCGGCAACGAAGCGGAGGATGTGGAAGACAATCAGAAGAAAATCGGACAGATCCTGGCAGACAGAGGATATGATATCATTGCCGTGCAGGAGGATTTCGGGTACCATAAGGCGCTTGCTGCCGGACTGACGGGGTATCCGTATACCACCATCCATTCCGGCGGTGTTCCGGGCGGGGGACGGCATGAATGTGTGGTCAGAGTATCCCCTGTATAACGAAAACCGTACCCCATGGGACGCAGCATACGGCGTGATCGAAGACGGTGCGGACGAAATGACGCCCAAAGGAATCCTCTACACCGCAGTGGATCTGGGCGGCGGTATGGTGCTGGATCTGTACGATATCCATGCGGATGCATACGGTGACGAAGGTTCCGCGGCAGCCAGGGAAGTGCAGTACCGGCAGCTGGCGGCGATGATCGCAGAACATTCCGAAGACCGTCCTGTGATCGTTACCGGGGATTTCAACATATCCCTGCGGCACGAAAACGACTGCGGCCTGTGGGAGAACTTCATGGAACCGCTGGGTCTGCGGGATGCCTGGATCGAACTGTACAACGGCGGAGATTACACAGATTTTTCCGCCTGGACAGACTCCGGTGAAAAATGGGATTCCATTGAAAAATTCCTGTACCGCAGCGGCGGCGGGGTGGAGTTGACGGCACTTTCTTTTGCCTACGAGTATATCTGTGACGAAAACGGCGTGAGTCTGTCCGACCATCCGGCGGCCCATGCGGTGTTTTCCGCAGCCGCAGCGGAGGAATTTGCGCCGTATACCGGATCGCTGACCGTGCCGAGGGACAAATGGCTGCCCCGTTTTTTCCGGATATGCGGTGTGGTCTGGCAGGATATCGGAAAACTGTTCAGGCACATGGACGACCTGATTGCATATCTGCAGTAAACCGGCTGCCGGATATTGTACTTTCGGAAAGCAGGCTCCGTCATACACGGGATCGGATCACAGAATTGCAAGGGCCTCTCCGGCAGATCGGGAGAGGTCTTTTGCTGTCATATGCCAAAATATTCCCGTACATTCTTGCGGTTCCCGGGAAAATGTGGTATAATCGGAGCAGAAGCGCGAACCTGACTTTGTACAGCAGGAAAAACGCCTGCGGAAGAAACACAAAGGAATGTGAGAATATGAAAGTTGTACTGCAGAATCTGACCAAAAAATTCCCGAACCGGAATAAAAAGGAACCCGGCGAAGTGATCGCTGTAAACGATTTCACTTTCGAGATACCGGACGGCAAGCTGATTGGTCTGCTGGGCCCTTCCGGCTGCGGCAAAAGTACCACACTGAACCTGATCTGCGGCCTGCAGAAGCCTACCTCCGGGAAAATTTTCTTCGGAGATGACGATGTGACCGGACTGCCGCCGGAAAACCGGGGCGTGGGACTGGTGTTCCAGAATTATGCCCTGTATCCCCATCTGACTGTACGGCAGAATATTGTCTTCCCGCTGGAAAACCTGAAAGGGAAGGACAAGCTCACCAAAGAGCAGATGAACGAAAAAGCGCTGGAGATCGCAAAACTGGTGCAGATCGATCATCTGATGGATCGTAAGCCCAGCGAATTGTCCGGCGGGCAGCAGCAGAGAGTGGCCATTGCCAGAGCGCTGGTGAAAATGCCCCGGGTACTGCTGCTGGACGAACCCCTGTCCAATCTGGACGCCCGTCTCCGTCTGCAGACACGGGAGGAGATCAAGCGGATCCAGAAGGAAACCGGGATCACCACCGTGTTTGTAACCCATGACCAGGACGAAGCCATGAGCATTTCCGATATGATCGTGGTGATGAAGGACGGCGTGGTACAGCAGATCGGACAGCCGCAGGAAGTGTACGACAACCCCGTGAACCTGTTTGTGGCCAAGTTCCTGGGCACACCTCCCATCGGCGTATACCACGGAACCGTATCGGGCGAAAAGCTGCTGATCGACGGAACCTGTGTGCTGGATGTACCCGGTGCGCCGGACGGGGAAGTATATGCTGCCATCCGTCCGGAAGGCTACATTCTCCGGGATGACGGCCCGCTGTGCTGCCGGATGAGCAATGTGGAGGTCATGGGCCGGGACATCAGCATTGTCTCCACCCATCCCGCCTGTGAAAACACGGCCATCCGTTCCATCATTTCTGCGGAAAACAGAGTGGCGGACGATGCCGAAACCGTACGGTTTGCCCTGAAACCGGCCAAGGTGTATCTGTTCGACAGAACCACCGAAGCGCGGATTCCTTTTGCGGCAGACTGAAGGAGGGACAACGATGGATCAACAAAACCGGAAAGGCTGGCTGTACCTGATCCCGGCGATTCTGTTCCTGGGAATCTTTATGGTGTATCCGCTGATCGACGTATTCATTTATTCCGTTGAGGAAGGCTACAATTCCGCTTCCCAGACCTACGCAGGAGTGGGCGGTTACAATTACGGCTATGTCCTCAGAGACCCCTATTTCCTGCAGGCACTGAAGAATACCTTTATTCTGGTCATCATCACCGTGCCGCTGTCCACCGGGATTGCCCTGCTGATTTCCGTGGGACTTTCTTCCATTGAAAAACTGCGGCATCTGTACCAGACCGTTTACTTCCTGCCGTACGTGACCAAT
This sequence comes from Oscillospiraceae bacterium, assembly GCA_015064285.1. Lineage (GTDB taxonomy): Bacteria > Bacillota > Clostridia > Oscillospirales > CAG-272 > UMGS1696. The sequence goes on from SVSN01000005.1 coordinate 67,319, forward strand.
ACGCTGGCTGTGGGGCTGGTATTTATGATCCTGTTCAAGAAAACCGCCTATTCCGACGGGCTGGTGAATCTGATTATCACGATGTTCGGCGGCACGGCTGTGGATTTCATCGACGGACCCTACTGGGCCAAGATGTTCGTGCTGTGTTTCTATACCATCTGGGTGGTCATGCCCTTCAAGATCCTGATCCTGACCAGCGCTCTTTCTTCCGTGAATCAGGACTACTACAACGCCGCCCGGATCGACGGAACACCCAAGTGGCGTATTTTTACCAAAATCACCCTGCCCATGATCTCCCCCATGCTGTTTTATCTGATCATCACCGGCTTTATCGGTGCATTCAAAGCATACAGCGATGCGGTTGCCCTGTTCGGCACCAACCTGAACGCGGCGGAAATGAATACCATCGTGGGTTATGTATACGATATGCTCTACGGAGACAGCGGCGGATATCCGTCCTATGCCTCTGCGGCGGCGATCATCCTGTTTGCCATCGTGCTGACGATCACGGTGATCAATCTGCTGGTCAGCCGGAAGCACGTGCATTACTGATCCGGAGGTGTAACTGTATGAACAATCATCTGGATTACGAGAAAATCGAAAAAAGAGCGGCTGCAAAAAAACGGGTGCTCAACGGCGTGGTATATACCCTGCTGACCTTATGGGGACTGATGGTGCTGTTTCCCTTTTACTGGATGGTGCTGACATCCGTGAAGAGTTACGGTTCCTACAATGCGGAATATATTCCGAAATTCTTCACCCTGACGCCCACCCTCCAGAATTATGCGGATGCCTTTACCGCGGTGCCGCTGGCGCAGTATTTCCTGAATACCATTCTCTTTACCGTTGTCACCACGGCTATCATGCTGGTGGTGATCATCCCGGCCGCTTTCGCTTTTGCCCGGCTGCAGTTCCGGGGGAAGGATCTGGTGTTCACCCTGTTCCTGTCCCTGATGATGATCCCCAATGAACTGGTCATCATTACCAATTATGTCACCATCACCAATCTGGATCTGCGGAATACCTTTATGGGGTTGATCCTGCCCTCCGTGGCATCGGTGTTCTATATTTATCTGCTGAAGGAAAACTTTGCCCAGATCCCGGATGAGCTGTACTGGGCAGCCAAGGTGGACGGAACTTCCGACTGGAAATACCTCTGGAAAGTGATGATCCCCATCTGCAGACCCACCCTGATCACCATCACCATCCTGAAAGTGATCGAATGCTGGAATTCCTATGTATGGCCCCGGCTGGTCACCGACGATCCGGCGTATTATCTGGTTTCCAACGGGATCCAGGAGATCCGGGAAAACGGCTTCGGCAGAGAAAATATTCCTGCCATGATGGCGGCGGTCGTGGTGATTTCCGTGCCGCTGGTGGTGCTGTTCCTGATCTTCCGGAAAAAGATCATGGAAGGCGTGGCGAGAGGAGGGACAAAAGGATGAAAAAACGGCTTGCTCTTTGCCTGATGCTGTGTCTGATCCTGCCGTTTCTGACTGCCTGTCACGGTTCCAGAGGACTGGATCCTTTTGTCATGCCGGATGCCTTTGATACCGTCGGACAGTATGAGATCACCTTCTGGGCCAAGAACGACACCAACATGACCCAGGTGGAGATCTATCACAAAACCATCGCGGATTTTGAGGCGCTCTATCCCAACATAACGGTGAATCTGCGGCTGTATACAGACTACGGCAAGATCTACAATGATGTAATTACCAACATTTCCACAAGAACCACACCCAATGTGTGCATCACCTATCCCGACCACATTGCTACCTACATGACCGGAACAAATGTCATGGTGCCGCTGAATGATCTGATGACCCACGGGGCATATGGTCTGAACGGCAGCGAAATCCGTTTTGACGGCCCCGGACAGGATGAAATCGTGCCGAAATTCCTGGAGGAATGCTCCTTCGGCGGCGCTTACTACGCACTGCCCTATATGCGTTCCACGGAAGCATGCTATGTAAACAAAACCTATGTGGAAAAACTGGGTTTCACCCTGCCGGAAAAGCTCACCTGGGATTTTGTCTGGGAGGTTGCCGATGCGGCCGCTGCCAAGGATGAAGACGGAACCTATCTGGTCAACGGGCAGAAGGTAATGATCCCCTTTATCTATAAGTCCACGGACAACATGATGATCCAGATGCTCCGGCAGAAAGGGGCGGGGTATTCCACCTCGGAAGGGGAAGTGCTTCTGTTCAACGAAACCACGGAAGAGCTGCTGACAGAGATTGCGGATCATGTGAAGAAGGGTGCTTTCTCTACTTTCAAGCTTTCCGGGTATCCTGCCAACTTCCTGAACGCCGGACAGTGTATCTTCGGCATCGACTCCACAGCAGGCGCCACCTGGATGGGTTCTGACGCGCCGCTGGTGGATATCAGTGAAGAAAACCTGGTGGATTTTGAAACCGTGGTGATGGAAATTCCCCAGTTTGATCCGGAAAATCCCGTGATGATCTCCCAGGGCCCCTCCGTCTGTATCTTCAATAAAGAAGATCCTCAGGAGGTGCTGGCATCCTGGCTGTTCACCCAGTACCTGCTGACAAACGATGTGCAGATCGCCTACGCGCAGACGGAAGGCTATGTGCCCGTCACGCTGAAAGCCCAGCAGTCTGCGGCATATAAGGACTACCTGTCCAGAGCCGGAGAGGACAACGATTTATACTACCAGATCAAAATGGACGCCACAAACCTGCTCCTTTCCCACATTGATGATACCTTTGTGACCCCTGTGTTCAACGGTTCTGCTTCCCTCAGAGATGCTGCCGGTGCGCTGATCGAAAATGTAAACAAGTCTGTGCGCCGGAATCAGACAGTAGATGAAGCGTATATGGAAAAGCTGCAGGCGGATATAGTTTCTCTGTATCGTCTGAACAGAGGCGGTGCTGTTTCCGGCGGACTGCAGGAGCTGGGGGAAATGCCGGCTGCCTCGGTAGCACTGCTTTCCGCTATGGCAGGTGTCTGGTGTCTCATCGGGCTGTATCTGCTCCGGGAGAAAATAAAAAAATCCGGAAAATAGGCCGCAGGTCTTGACTTTGGACAGATTTGGAGTATAATAAAACTGTGTCAATCCCATTTTTATCTTATTAAAGGAGAACAAAAAAATGAAGAAGATTTTAGCAATTCTGCTGACACTGACCTTTGTATTCGCGCTGACTTCCTGCGGCGGCGGTTTTGACCCCTCTGCCAAGAGCGAAGGTGTTATGACCTATGCCGAATACGATGCAGCCGCTCTGGACACCGAAGTGGTAATCGAAGGTTTCGTACAGGCTACCCAGGGCTGGTGGTTCGACGAAAGCGTTGGCCACGGCAAGATCACTGCGTACCTGCAGGATCCCGACGGCGCTTACTTCGCATACGAACTGAACTGTGACGAAGAAACCGCTGCTAAGATGACCAAGGGTGCCAAGGTTAAGATTACCGGCTACAAGGGTGCATGGGAAGGCGAAGTGGAAATCATGGACGGTACTGTGGAAATCGGTGAAGGCACCTGGGTTGCTGAAGCTACCGATGTAACCGCTCTGCTGGCCAACGAAGCCGAACTGATCAAGCATCAGAACAAGTTCGTATCCTTCAAGGGTCTGACCGTGGAAGCTATCGAATACAAGAACGGCGAACCCGGCGATGACATTTATGTAACCGTATCTCTGGACGGTGCTTCCTACAGCTTCTGCGTGGAAAGCTACCTGACCGGTCCCGATTCCGAAGTATATGCAACCGTTGGTACTCTGGCTGCCGGCAATGTTGTTGACATTGAAGGTTTCCTGTACTGGTACCAGGGCGTGAACACCCACATCACCGGTGTTACCGTTGTTGGCTGATTTCCGACAGACATAACAGACTGAACAGCGAAGGGCCTCCTGTGACTTTGTCATGGGAGGTCTTTTTGTGTCTGCCGCCGATTTTTTGCGATTTCCGTGAAAACTTTCTGCCGCCGGGTTGCAATGTGCAGATAAATTCTGTATAATGAAAGAAATGAAAAAACGATGCAAAAGGAGAAACAAATGACCAGCCGCGAAAATTATCTTGCCATTGCCAGACGGCAGGGCTACGAATATATGCCGGTGCATTTCAATATGTGCCCAAGCCTGCAGGAACGGTTTGAGCAGTACAGAAAAGAACACGATCTGTTCATTCCCGAAGGGCCTTCCCATGTGGGCGCTCTGCCCATGATCTGTGCCGCTCCCGAAGAGTTTGAAAAATTCTACGAAGATAACCCCATCAAGGCAGGCGGTACCATAGACAAATGGGGCGTGGGGCATGAACCCGGCTCCAAGGCTGCCTTCCACATGACTTATATGCGTCATCCCATGGAGAATTTCGATTCTCTGGAACAGATCCAGTCCTATCCCTTCCCGGTGTTCACACCCGAAGGTGCAGACAGACAGAAGGCACAGGTGGAAGCTTATCACGCACAGGGTAAAGCGGTGCAGGGCGGTCTGAACTGTTCTCTGTGGGAGCAGGCCTGGTACCTGCGCGGCATGGAAAACCTGTTCTGCGACATGATGAGCGAAGACCCCATGGCGGAAGAACTGCTGGACAGAGTGACCGATGTGGCTGTTGCCCAGATGGAAAGCCTGGCCAGAGCCGGTGTGGACTCCGTGTACTTCGGGGACGACATCGGGATGCAGCATACCATCATGATGAGCGAAGAGCTGTACGGCGAATGGCTGAAACCCAGACTGAAGCGGCTGATAGACGCAGGAAAGGCCATCAAGCCGGATCTGATCGTGATCTACCACTCCTGCGGTCACGTAAACGAACTGATCCCCCAGCTGATGGAAGCCGGGATCGACGTGCTCAACCCCGTACAGCCGGAATGCATGGAATTCAAACAGATCCATGCGGAATACGGCGACGTGCTGTCCTTCCACGGTACCATCGGCACCCAGAGCACCATGCCTTTCGGTACCCCCGAGGATGTACGGGAAATGGTATTCAAAAATCTGGACATCGCCGGGAAGAAGGGCGGCCTGTTCGTAGCGCCCACCCACCTGCTGGAACCGGACGTTCCGGTGGAAAACGTTGTTGCCTATATCAAAGCCTGCGCAGAATATACCAGCCGCTGACGGCTTGAAAAAGAAAGGAATACAGTCATGATCGATTTTGTAGAAATGAGCAAGATGGTGGAAACCGGTAAGGTAAAGGTTGTCAAGGAACTGGTTTCCAAAGCACTGGAAGAAGGCGCATCCGCTTCCGATATTCTGAACAAAGGGCTGCTGCCCGGTATGAATGCGGTGGGCGAAAAGTTCAAGAACAATGAAGTGTACATTCCCGAAGTGCTGATCTCCGCCAGAGCCCTGAACACCGGCGTGAACCTGCTGAAGCCTCTGCTGGCTGCCGGGGATGTGGAAAAGCCCGGTACTGCCGTAATCGGTACGGTACACGGCGACCTGCACGACATCGGCAAGAATCTGGTGAAGATGATGCTGGAATCCAAGGGCATCGAAGTGATCGACCTGGGCGTGGACGTGACTGCAGATCAGTTTATCTCCACTGCAAAGGAAAAGGGCGCACAGATTGTCTGCTGCTCCACCCTGCTGACCACCACCATGCCGGAGATGGAAAACGTGGTAAAAGAAGCACAGGCACAGGGTATGCGGGAGGATCTGTTCATCATGATCGGCGGCGCTCCCACATCCGATGAATTCTGCAAAAAAATCGGTGCGGACTGCTATACCCAGGATGCTGCTTCTGCCGCAGACGCTGCCCTGGCATGGCTGAAGGAAAAGAACGCGTAAGAGAACAACGGATACATAATACAGCCGGGAGGTACGGTATGAAAATCACATCCTATGAAGTGCTGGGAAAACTGCCGGATCTGTTCACGTTTGAAGACGGCAGAAAAGTTACATCCATCGCGGACTGGCGGGAAAGACGGAAGGAAATCTATAAGGATGCCGTGGAGCTGCAGTACGGTCAGACACTGCCGGCACCGGAGATGCTGGAACTGGATCCACTCTGTGTTCCGGGTACCACAGGCCGGATGCAAATCTGGCGTCTGACTACCGGTACAAGAGCTAAACCCATCTCCTTTACCATGTATGCCCACAAGCCTGCCGGAAACGGCCCGTGGCCTGTAGTGGTGGACGGCGACCTGTGCTACGGTTGTATGCAGGATCCGGAAATCGCAAAGAAATTTCTGGACAAAGGTATCATGCTGGTGACCTTCAACCGGTGCGAGATTGTGCCCGATATCCGGAATCCCAAGCGGACGGGGAACCTGTATGAAACATATGCCGAGCTGACCTTCGGCGCCCTGATGGCATGGGCATGGGGGTACAGCCGGGTACTGGACGCACTGGTGCAGCTGGGGTATGCGGATCTGTCCTGTGTTGCGTTCACCGGCCTTTCCAGAGGCGGTAAGACAGCGCTGCTGGCAGGCGTCATGGACGAACGGGCTACCATTGTGAATCCCGAAGCCACTTGTGCCGGCGGATCCAGCTGTTATCGGATCCATATGAGCGCCCTGCGGGAAGACGGATCGGAAGGACGGAGCGAAACCCTGAAGGATATCATCAATGCGTTTCCGGACTGGTTCAATCCTGCCCTGAAAGCCTATGAGGACTGCGAAGAAAAACTGCCCTTTGACGCCCACAGCCTGAAAGCGCTGATCGCCCCCCGGGTATTCTTTGACTGTCAGGCGAAAAGCGATATCTGGGCCGGGCCTGTGAATACCTACCAGACCAGCATTGCCGCCAGGGAAGCCTGGAAGCTGTACGGCAAGCCGGAGAATGTGCTCTGGTACTGGCGCAGCGGCGGACATGCCCACACACCGGAGGATTTCGACATGCTGATCGAAGTCATCGAACGGGAACGGAAAGGCACGCCCCTGTGTGACAAATTCCAGAAACTGCCCTTCGACCCGCCGGAGCCGATCTACGACTGGTGCTGCCCGGAAATTACGGAATAAACAGAACAAAACGGTATACCCCCACCGTGCGGGATATACCGTTTTCTGTATGTCTGTCAGATGTTATCCGGTGATAATGGCATTCAGGATCTGCTCCAGTTCCCGTTCGTCGGCATAACGGACATATTTTGCACCGGTGCCTTCGGTGATCACAGCGGTAGCGTCGTCCCGGTAACGGATACAGCATTCGTCCGAGAGAATCCATTTGTCCAGTTCCGGTTCTATGGCATAATAAGCCGTTACCAGATCCCAGGAATTGCGCAGGAATTTGCCGTCCAGGTAGTGATAGTATGCCTTGCGTACCGGGTGGTCTTCCGGGCAGGCTTCCAGGGTAGCGCCGGTGATTACATGCTCACCCGCTTCAAAACCGCAGTAGATAATCGGAGCGCTGCACTTTTCGCTCATCAGCTGGGCGGCTTCCACATCGCAGGCAATGTTGTATTCCCCATGGCTGAAGTTTTCAAAATTCCCGCCCATGACGATCACCTGATCCACAGACTGTGCTACCAGTTCTTCCCCGGTGAGAGGGGAGATGTCGTCCCCGCCGGAGCGCAGCAGATCCTTCATGTTGTTCAGCGGCCCCACGAATACCATGGTCACGTTCCGGTTTTCCGCCAGCAGATGGCGCAGCAGGGGAAGCGCGGTTTCATAAGCCGGTGCCGGATGGCTTGCCAGATACATTTCGGATACGGGTGCGGTATACTTGGTCAGATCGGCAAGGAAACCCTGACGGTCGGTCTGCCCGATGGGAATCTGTACACCGAAATGATCGTTGATGGCGGCGATCACATTAACTCCCAGCAGGTCGGAGGTACAGTGAGTGATGCCAAGCAGGTTGATTTTGCCTGCCTTGTGGTATGTATCCATGATGGCCAGTGCACCGCAGTCGTCGCAGTCCGGGCCGATGTCGGTATCGAATATGAATTTGCGGATTGTTTCCATAATTTCCTCCGGAATATTGGAATTGGTTGGTTCTATTATACACGGTTCTGTTTCCGGTGGCAAGAACCTGACGGAAAATAATGTGGAAAATTTTCCGGTGTGGGGCAAACCGGACTGGAAAAATCCAAACGGCGCTTGAGTTTTCCACAGGACGCGGTTATTGACTTGCCTGGCGTGCGGGGGTATAATACAGGCAGGAAGTGCGCACAGTCCGAATTTCGGAAAGGAAATATACTTATATGGAACTGAAAATACCGGAAGTGATTCTGAAGAAAAGACGGGAGAAAAAACTGACCCAGGAAGAACTGGCAGCCGCCCTCGGTGTATCTGCTCAGGCGGTTTCCAACTGGGAGAGGGGCGGTTACCCGGATATCACTCTGCTGCCGAAAATTGCGGCATTTTTTGAGATCACAGTGGATGAGCTGATCGGCAGCGACGCAGTGACAAGAGAAGAAGATATCCGCAGCTTTACCGACCGGTACTGGAGCAAAACCAGCAGCAGTTCGGAGGGCTGGATAAAAAGACTGACCCTGGCAAAGGAATATTACGAAAAATACCCGCAGGATTATCAGGTCATGAACTGTCTCGGACAGGCTATTGTCAACAACATGGATGTACTGGCGGAAAATCACACTCTGCTCTGTGAGATTCATGAAAAGATCATGGAAGGCTGCACGGACGAGAGCTACCGCAGGGATTCCATTCACTTTATGTGTTACGCCTGTACAGATGAGGAACTGGCAGACCGGATCGGAAAGAGTGAGCTGGACTGGTCGGAAGCTGTGGCCATCGGAGAACTGGAGGAAGAACGGTTTCTCCTGCACAAACGGTATGAAGAATATTACAGCCAGCGGAACCGGAACGATCTGCAGATTTTCATGCAGTATCTTGGCAGAAATAACATGAATTATTACCGTATGAGCAGCAGTATGAACGGGGAGCTGCCTGACGATGCTTTTGTGTACGCCGAACCGGAACGCACCGCCGCTTGGGAAAAGCACAAGATGCGTCTGCTGGAGAATTTTGATCCCACCGGCGGGAATGTGGTTCCGGAAGCGTGGTGCGGCTGCTATGCGGAGTTTTGTCTGAAAGCGGCAGGCGCGTCTATCGGCTGCGGCAGAACGGAGGAAGGCTTTGCCCTGTTGGAAAGTGCATTCCCTCTGTACGAACGGTGGCTGAACATCCCCGACGGAAAAAAGATGGAGGTAGGCTGTCCTGATGTTTTCGGCAGTGCCATGATCAACAAATGGGATGATTCTCACTGTATTTATATCTGGCAGGCTGACGGCAGTAAGACATGGACACCGTACCTGTGGCTGTTCTGGCAGCTGAAAGGGGATATCTGCCATGGTATGACCAAATGGCCATGGTTTGATACGGTGAAGGAAGATCCCCGGTACCGGGCACTGCTGGAACGGGCGAAAAAACTGGCGGAAATCGAATAACGCAAAAAGGGATCGTGCGTCTGCAGGGACATTCACGATCCCGTCTTTATTTATAACACCGTTTCCCGGTATTGCTTCCGAATATCCTCCGGTACCAGACTGCCGCCGGTGGCCCAGACAATCTGTACGGCGTTTTCTAGTACCGCATCCGTCAGTCCGTTTTCCCGGCAGTATGCCGCTGTATCCGGATACCGCAGCAGTCCTGCAGGCCCGGCAAAAGCGGCGCAGGCGGAAGGCTCGATCTCCATTCCCTCAGATGCATACAGCAGCCGCAGGTATTTGTACAGCATACTGTCCTGTACAGTAAACACTCCGGCCAGATGCGGTGTCATGATCCGGGTGACAAAACCGGAAGGAGAAGCACAGGCCAGTCCGTCCGCTTCCGTTTTTCCGGAAAGACCGTAGTCCTGTACCCGGACATTTTCAAATTTCCGGGAGGCGATACCCAGCAGGACGGAAGGACATTCCACCGGCTCCGCAAAGAAACAGTGTACATTGTCTCCGAAAAGCTGCCGCAGACCATAGGCGATTCCCCCCGGTGCGCCGCCGACCCCTGCAGGAATATACACAAGCAGCGGATGGGTGCTGTCCACGGTAATGCCTTTGGCATTAAGCTGCTTCTGCAGACGATCTGCCGCCACAGCGTAGCCGAGAAACAGATCCATGGATTTTTCGTCATCCACAAAATAACTCATGGGGTCTTCGTCCGACAGCTTACGGCCCTGTGCTACGGCGGCGGAGTAATCCTCTGTATATTCCAGTACCTCCACCCCGCGGGAACGGAGCAGATCCTTCTTCCACTGCCGGGCGTCCGCGGACATATGGACTTTCACCCGGAACCCCAGCGCTGCGCCCATGATCCCGATGGACATGCCCAGATTCCCTGTGGAACCCACCTGCACGGTGTACCGGCCAAAGAAATCCCGCATATCTGTCAGCTTTGTGTAATCATCCCCGTAGGACAGGAGACCTGCAGCCAAAGCCAGATCTTCCGCATGCTTCAGAACTTCGTAGATCCCGCCCCGCGCTTTTACGGAACCGGCGATGGGCAGATGGCTGTCCGGTTTCAGAAACAGTCTGCCGGGGATGGCAGAACCGGAGAGTGCCGCCAGCTTTTCCGCCATGCAGGGAATCTCCCGCAGATCGGATTCGATGATGCCGCCGGCCGGTGCGGTTTCCGGAAAGACTTTGGCAAGAAACGGCGCAAAACGCTGCAGCCGTATCCCGGCATCCCGGATCTGTTCCGCCGGCAAGATCAGATCGCACAGGGGGCTGACAGCGGAAAACGGCAGTTTGTACGGATTGCACCAGGCGGTTTCCGTGTGGGACATTACCTGGGAAAAAGCGGTTTCAGACATAACAGATCCCTCAGAATTGTATTTTCCGGATTGCTGTGCCGCCTGTTGGTTCCGGAATCCGGCAGCGCAGGCATTGTTCAGGCAGGTTTTAGTCGATTTCCCCGGCGGGAGGGGTGAGATCCGTTTCACATCCCACAGGGATTCCCATCACAGGGTACCCGGTGTCGTCAAAATCCACTTTCTGCAGGTGGAAATACCGGGGTGCGGCGGTGACGGTTTCGTTGTGTTCCTTCATACCGTGATAGGCGCACCACAGCTCGCTGCCGTCAGGGGACGTAAAGAAGGACGCATGCCCGGGGCCGTAAACCCCATTGCCGTAGGTGAACAGCGGCATGGGATATTTCTTCCAGGAAGAAGCTTCGCACAGATCCCCGCCGGTGTATTCCAGAACCCCCAGACAGTAGTGATCCGACCAGCAGCCGTTGCCGGAATAGAGTATGAACAGCCGGTTTCCATGCTTCACGAAGAACGCTCCTTCGTTGATGGCGGAAGTTCCGGTGTAGGGCGGTACCAGTTCCCAGTCGTATTCGGCTCTGGCGATCACAGCCGCTTTGTCCCCGAAGGTGTACGGGTTGACCAGTTCCCGGATTTCCAGCAGCTGCCCCCCGTCTACCCGGGAGTAACAGATGTACTGCTTTCCGTCCGTATGGGTGAATACCGTAGGATCGATGGAGAAAACGTCCGGCGAAGGCTTGCATTTGAACTGCCAGTCCCCGAAAGGATCGTCAGACAGGGCTTCCATGATGAACAGCCGCTTGGCGGAAGGCTGGGGCAGATACCGGCCGCTGGTGTAGATGTACCATTTGCCGTTGGTACCCTTGTGCATTTCCGGTGCCCAGATGTCTCCCCAGATCCCGTCCCGTTCGCCGCTTGGGGTGTAGATCACTTTGGAATCGCCGCCTTTTACGATATCCCCGGCATACCGGCTGCGGAACAGCTCCAGATGTCTTCCTCTGGTGAACAGCGCATAATAATATCCCGTGACAGGATCATATGTCATAAACGGATCCGGTGCGTCAAAAGGGGAAACAGGATTGCGGAAGGTTTTCATAACAGTACCTCACTTTTTCGGCAGATGTTTTTTCCATTATAGCAAATCTCTGCCGGGCTGTCAATGGAATCGGACAGAATCCCTAAAATCCGTTGACATGGTTTTCCTTTTCTGTTATAATAGCACTATAAAAATCATTTTTCTTCTGCACCGAAGGAGGATATCCCATGAGAACAATCAAAATGAGCATTATTGGTCTTGGCGGCCGCGGCACCTGGTGGCTTGGCGAACTGCTGAAGATGGACGATGTGGAAATCACTGCCGTCTGTGACAAGCACGAAGACCGGATGGAAAGAGGCCGGGCTATGTGTGCCGAAAAATATGGCCGCGAAGTGTACGGTTCCGTGAACTGGAAGGATGTGGTCAGCCGGGACGATGGATCTGAGGCGGTATTCATCACCACCTACTGGAATGACCATGTGAAGATCGCTATTGCCGCTATGAAAGCCGGAAAGTATGCCGGATTTGAAGTGGGGCCCGCGCAGTCCATCCAGCAGTGCTGGGATCTGGTACGCACTTATGAAGAAACCGGCGTGCCCTGCATGCTGATGGAAAACTGCTGCTACAACCGGGAAGAAATGACCGTGCTGAATATGATCAAGAAGGGTCTGTTCGGCGAGATCCTCCATTGTCAGGGCGGGTATGAACATGACCTGCGGGCGGTAGCCGATTCCATGAAGCGGGACCACGAACGGGCATGGCATTATCTGCACCGGAATGCAGAACTGTATCCCACTCACGAGCTGGGACCCATCATGACCTATCTGGATATCAACCGCGGCAACCGGCTGCTGAGCCTGAACGCCATGGCAACCAAGTCCCGCGGGCTGAAGAAATACATAAACGACAAATGCGGTCCCGATCATCCGCTGGCGGACGCCGATTTCAAGCTGGGGGATATCATCACAACCTCTATCCGCTGTGCAAACGGGGAAACCATCGTCCTGACCCACGATACCAGCTCTCCCAGACCCTATTCCAGAGGGGGCAGAGTCCAGGGTACCTGCGGTCTGTGGATGGAAGACATGCACGGACTCCACATCGAAGGCCGGACCCAGGGCGAAGTGTACGAACCCATGAGCAACTACTGGGAAGAATTCGAACATCCGCTGTGGAAGAAGACCAAGGCCACCGAATATACTGGCGGTCACGGCGGTATGGACTGGCTGGTAATGCGTGCATTCCTGGAAGCCGTTCGCCGGAAGATCCAGACGCCTATTGACGTATACGATTCCGCTACCATGATGGCTGTGGCAATTCTGTCCGAGGAATCCATTTCCATGGGCAGCGCACCGGTTGCCATTCCTGATTTTACCGACGGGATGTGGCTGAAGAGAGAACCGGGCCCCAAGTCCATCTTCTCTCTGGCGGAAGTGGACGAAAATCTGTTTGAAGGGACTGTGGAGTTCTGATCGGGGGAAAGCACCATGACGAAATCCGATTTTTACGTAAATCCCCGGCTGTCAAAGAAGGCGCTGCAGAACTTTTTTGACAAGTTCCAGCCGGAAAAAAATGAGATCCATACCCTCCAGATCTATGATCACGACAGTATGGTTCTGCGGATCGCTCCCGCACCGTATCACGCCGCCGACAAGAGAGAGATCTACTCCCTCTCCAAGAGTTTCTGCTCCACTGCGATCGGTTTTCTTTGCGACGAAGGAAAGCTGTCTGTGGAAGACAGGATCGTGGATCTGTTCCCGGACAAGCTGCCGGATACGGTATCCGAAAATCTGGCAAAAATGCGCCTGAAGCATGTTCTGTCCATGAACACCGGTCATAAAAGCTGCGTGATGTACCATATGGTGCGTTCCGAGGATGCACCGAGAGCGTTCCTGGCCCAGGAAGTGACCTATGAACCCGGAACACACTTTGCCTATAATACCGGTGCCACCTGCCTGCTGTCCTGTATCGTGGAACGGATTACCGGTATGAAGCTGCTGGATTTTCTGACCTGGAAACTGTTTCTGCCTCTGGGTATATCCGATGTCCGCTGGAACCGGGTGCCGGACGGCAATAACGAAGGCGGCTGCGGGATCCATGTGAGCAGTGATGATATCGTCAAGCTGGGTCTGCTGTATCTCCACGGCGGTATGTGGAACGGCAAACGGCTGCTGTCCGAAGCCTGGGTGAAGGAAGCAACCTCTCCCATTTCCGACAATTCCTGCAACGGTACGCCGGACTGGTGCGCCGGGTACGGATACCAGTTCTGGGTCAACGCCAGAGAAGGCTTCCGGGGCGACGGCGCTTTCGGACAGCTCTGCTTTGTTCTGCCGGAAAGACAGCTTGTGTTCGCCGTGCAGACAGAGCTGGGGGACATGCAGGCGGAGATCGACGCACTGATGGAACTGGCGGATCACCTGTACGATGCGGACGACACAGCGGAACTGATCCTGCCTGTGTACGCCCCTGTTTCGTCCGACAGAAAGACCGCCGGAATCGAGAATATCTTCTACAGACTGGACGAGAATCCCATGGGCTGGACGGGCGTGTATTTCGTATATGACGAAGCTGCCGCAGAAATGAAGGCTGTATTCTCCAATGGCACGGATCAGTATCCTCTCTATGCCGGAAACGGTCATTTTGCCGAAAGTACCGTATGGGCGAAAAAGCTGAAACCCAAGCTGGTGGATCTGATGTCCACTCCGGATACAGAACGGTGCCGGATGGCTGCTTCCTATACGGCGGAAGAGGGAAAACTTACCTTTGCCATCCGGTATCTCAACTGTCCCCACCGGAATATCTACACCTTTGCGGCGGACGGGGATCTGCTGCGGCTGCGGTTTGAATCCTGGGGCAAGCTGGATGCGGAAGCCGTGGAGCTGACCGGTCATAAACTCTGAAAACCATAAGAAAAATGGCAGTCCCTGTATTTTACGGGGTACTGCCATTTTATGTTTACTGTTTTTTATGCTTCCATAACCGGTCCAGTCCGTAGAACAGGTAGCCGATGGCCAGAAAGGCAATCAGGAGGATGAAGATCCAGCGAAGGAATCCGCCGATTCCCAGAGAGTCCATATCCAGAAAGAAATAGGGCCATACGTCCAGTCCCGGCTTTCCCTTGACAAAAGGTGCCCGGATCACAATATAGATCACATATAGCAGCGGCATAACCATACAAAGCAGGGGCTGATACCAGTGCATCGTACCGTGCTTGTAAAAGAGAACCCAGTGGAAAATAAACAGCAGGGGCAGAATACAGTGCATCAGCACATTGGAAAGGGAAGAGAAGTATTCCAGCGGCGTCTGATCGGCCAGCAGAATGTTGTATACCAGAAATGTCACCAGAATCAGAATCACGCAGAGAAAACTGAACCCGGGCATGGTGTCACAGTATCCTTCCTTGCCGCGGCTTACCTGCCGGTACGTCCTGAGGAGAGACACGAACATGACGCCTGCGCAGATGTAATTGCTCAGATTTGTATAGTACACATAAAAATTCCGGTTGAAATCCCGGTCAAAGAAACCGATGCTGCAGAGTATGCCGATACACGCCAGCACACAGTACACGGTTTCCATCACCAATTGCGGGATCCTGCGCGGAATCATAAAATTCCCCCTTCATGACTGTGCGCCAGTACCCACTGTGCCACGACATCACTGTTGGCGCCATAGGCCTGCAGCGCTATCACCCGCCTGTCCTCCGGGATAACCATCAGACGCTGGCCGCACATACCGCCCTTGGCAAAACTGCGGTGGTCTGCATCCCATTCGAAAGCATATTCTCTTTCCAGCGCCAGATCCACCCATTCTTCCGACAGGATCCGTTTGCCGGCATACATACCTTTGTCCAGATACAGCTGCCCCAGCTTGGCCATGTCTTCCGAGCCGATGTACAGACCGGTAGCTCCCATCGGATATCCCATGGGACAGCGGCTCCATGCCATTTCCTGGAATCCCAGCGGAAAGAACAGTTCTTTCCAGAGGAAGGTGTCCATAGGCATGCCGGCCAGTTTGGAGGCAATCCGGGACAGCAGATAAAACGCTCCGTCAGAATACATATAGTCGGTGCCGGGATCGTATACCAACGGGTAGGTCAGCATATAGTGCAGATAATCCCAGCCGAACTTGGCGGAAGGATTTACGTCAATGTCCAGAAATCCTACCGGCAGTCCCAGTCTGTGGGAAAGCGCCATGTCCACGGTCACATCATGCCACCGGGGATCCATTCCGGAGACAGGCAGTTCCTCCTGCAGAATCCCACAGACTTTGTCCTCCGGTCTGACAAGTCCTCTGTCATACAGCAGACCGATGGCGGTCATGGTAAAGGACTTGGCAACGGAATAGGTATTCTGACAGGGGTTGGCTTCTGTGCTGTGGATGGTTTCCGATACGCCGTCTTTGATCTGGGTGATGCGGATGATATCGAAAGGCTGTGTTTTTATATGGTCCACGCAGTTCTGTAAAAATTGGCTCATATTGAAATCCTCCATGGTGTTTATTGGTATCATGATACACCATTACCGGAAAAAAATCAAGAAATTTGTGGAATTTTATCGACAGAAGATGGTTTTTGTGATATGATAATAGCAGACATTACGGCAAGCGGGAGGGAGCAAAGATGACAAACCGTGAGAACTATATTTCCATTGCACGGCGTACAGGATACGAATATATGCCGGTTCAGTTCCATATGTGCCCCAGTCTGCAGGAGAAATACGAAGCTTGGCGCCGGGAAAACGATCTGACACTGCCGCTGGGGGAAAGAAATGTGGGGGATCTGCCTGCGGTCTGTGCGGACAGGGAAACCTTTCTGGCATATTATAAAGGGAAAGATTTCCGCCCCGGTACCCATATTGACGGCTGGGGTGTTGCCCATGAACCCGGTTCCGCTGCGGCGTACCACATGACCTATATGCACCATCCTATGGCGGATTTTGACTCTGTGGAACAGATTCTTGCCTATCCCATGCCGCAGTATCAGGCGGAAGGACTGGCTGAACAGATCCGGCAGACAAAAGTAGTCCATGAGGAAGACTGTGCCGCTATCGGGCAGATGCAGTGTACCATCTGGGAGACAGCCTGGTATATGCGCGGGATGGAAAATCTGCTGTGCGACATGATGAGCGAGGATCCCATGGCGGAGGTGCTGCTGGACAGAGTGACGGACATTGCTGTGCAGCGGGCAGTCAGTTATGCCAAAGCCGGTGCGGACGGGATCTTTCTCGGGGACGACATCGGGATGCAGCACACCATCATGATGGGCAAAGAGCTGTACGGCGAATGGCTGAAACCCCGGCTGAAGCGGGTGATCGATGCGGCGAAGGCTGTCAATCCGGAGCTGCTGATCTTCTACCATTCCTGCGGCCATGTGACGGAGCTGATCCCCCAGCTGATCGAAGCCGGTGTGGAAGTACTCAATCCCGTTCAGCCGGAATGTATGGATTTTGCAAAGATCCACGCCGAATACGGGGAC
The DNA here is from genome assembly GCA_015064285.1 of Oscillospiraceae bacterium. Taxonomy (GTDB): domain Bacteria; phylum Bacillota; class Clostridia; order Oscillospirales; family CAG-272; genus UMGS1696. Next base: position 84,450 of record SVSN01000005.1, read on the forward strand.
CGGCTGTCTTTCCACGGCACCATCGGCACCCAGTCCGTCATGCCTTTCGGAACACCGGAAGAAGTGCGGAAGAAGGTGTTTGAAAACCTGGATATCGCCGGAAAAAAAGGCGGTCTGTATGCCTGCCCGACCCATATGCTGGAACCGGAAGTACCGCTGGAAAATGTGATTGCCTATATCAGAGCCTGTATGGAATACCGGAACCGATAAAAATAATTTTACTTAGAATGAGGGAAAAACTATGTTGAAACGGGATGCTCTCTGGCTGTGGGGACAGGATGCCGGTTCCCACCACGCTACACTGAACAACTGCTGGCATCTGCCCGGCGAAAACCGCATGGAGCCCATGGAAGGTTCTCTGTATCTTGGGATACCCAACATCTGCCGGGTAGCCATGGGCAACAAACCGGAACCGCCATTCCATGAGGAAGCGGAAAAAATCAAGGATGCGCCGAAGGTGGTCTGGTCCATCATCGGAGACGGGGGATCCCAGCGTACCAATACCGGAGAAACGGATCTGTCCGCCGTGATCGAGGTAGCCAAAGCCTATCCCAATATCGTGGGCGGGATCATGGACGATTTCTTCAGCGATGCCCGGATGAAAGTGTATACCCCCGATGTGATTGCGGACTGTGCGGCCGGACTCCATGATGCCGGTCTGGCGTTGTGGACTGTGCTGTATACCCACGAACTGCACAAACCCATTGCCGCCCACCTGGCCCACTGCGATGTGCTGACCTTCTGGACATGGCATGCGGCCGATCTGCCTGCCCTGGAAGAGAATTTCACCCGGCTGGAAGGGATTCTGGCAGAACCGCGGCCCATTTATCAGGGGATCTATTTCTATGATTACGGTACCGGAAAACCCATGCCCATGGATCTGATGAAACTCCAGCTGGAAACCGGTCTGCGGCTGTACGAATCCGGCCGGAGCAGCGGTATGGTGTTCTGCTCCAACTGCATCGCGGATATAGGACTGGAAACCGTGGAATATACCCGCCGGTGGCTGGAGGAACACTGCGGCTGACCACGACATACAAAAAGGGCTTGTCGCACTAACACCCCCAATAAACAAAACGACCGGGTTGTCCGAAAAGGATAGCCCGGTCGCTGCTTTCGTGGTATAATAGAGTCGACCAAAACCCAACCAGAAAGCAGGTATAGTA
>SVSN01000073.1 GCA_015064285.1 Oscillospiraceae bacterium
CGGTCACGTACGGTTACGCAGCCGTCTTCTTCGGATTCAAAGTCGTAGCAGATGCAGAAGGGAGTACCGATTTCGTCCTGACGGCGGTATCTCTTACCGATGGAACCGGCGTCGTCAAAGTCCACGTTGAACTTGCTGCACAGCTTGTCGAATACCTTGGATTCGGCAGCATCGGACAGCTTCTTGGACAGGGGCAGAACGGCAGCCTTTACGGGAGCCAGAGCGGGATGCAGGTGCAGAACTACGCGAACGTCGTTCTTTTCTGCGTCAACAACTTCTTCGTCGTATGCTTCTACCAGGAAGGCCAGAGCCACACGGTCGGCACCCAGAGAAGGTTCAACAACATAAGGAACGTACTTTTCGCCGGTTTCCTGGTCGAAGAATTCCATGTTTTCGCCGCTGACATTCTGGTGCTGGGTCAGGTCATAGTCGGTTCTGTCAGCGATGCCCCACAGTTCGCCCCAGCCAAACGGGAACAGGAATTCGATATCGGTAGTGCCCTTGGAGTAGAAGCACAGTTCTTCAGGAGAGTGGTCGCGGAGCCGGAGATCTTCTTCTCTCATGCCCAGGTCATACAGCCACTGTGCGCAGAAACCTCTCCAGTACTGGAACCATTCCATATCGGTACCGGGCTTGCAGAAGAATTCCAGTTCCATCTGTTCGAATTCACGGGTACGGAATACGAAGTTACCGGGGGTGATTTCGTTACGGAAGGACTTACCGATCTGGCCAACGCCGAAGGGCATCTTCTTTCTGGTGGAACGGGCTACGTTCTTGAAGTTTACAAAAATACCCTGTGCAGTTTCGGGACGCAGGTATACAGTGTTGGAGGAATCTTCGGTAACACCGATGAAGGTCTTGAACATCAGGTTGAACTTACGGATGTTGGTGAAATCCGCGCTGCCGCAGTCGGGGCATACGATGTGGCGTTCCTTGATGAAGTTGTACATTTCTTCATCAGACCAGCCGGCAGGATTGATGTCTTCCTTGTTTTCGAAAGCGTATTCTTCGATCAGCTTATCGGCTCTGTGACGGCTCTTGCACACCTTGCAGTCCATCAGAGGGTCGGAGAAGCCGCCCAGGTGACCGGAAGCAACCCAGGTCTGGGGGTTCATGATAATAGCGGAGTCCAGACCTACATTGTACTTGCATTCGGTCACGAACTTCTTCCACCATGCCTTCTTTACGTTGTTCTTGAATTCCACACCCAGCGGGCCGTAGTCCCAGGAGTTGGACAGACCACCGTAGATTTCGCTGCCTGCGAAGATAAAGCCTCTGTTCTTACACAGCGCAACGATCTTCTCCATCGTCTTGTCTGCGTTGTTCATTCTTGCCATGATAGATTTGTCCTTTCGATTGATGATATATTAAATTTATTTTTTTACAGATTCGAACCCGTTTACTGAACAGCAGCCGCTGCCTCCTTTACCGGATACCGGTAAGGAAGAAAGGTCTTGATAGCAGACTTCAGATCGGGATTAAAGTATGCATCCACGTTTGCGGTGGCTGTAACATAGTTACCGGGATAATTGATTATTTCCGTTGAGAAAGACGAAGTAGCATGAATCAGATCAAATACCTTGTCAATATCGTCCACCGTGAAGTTGGATTCAAACACCGGTGTAGCAGGTTCGGTACGTACAGAACCGTTGGACAGCCAGGTTTTGACAGCGTTCTCCTTATCGGACATGATCAGTGCTCCCTGCATAGCAGCCCGGAACTGGTTCTGATCCATCCCTGCCAGCTTGGCCATATAGGACTGGGCGATGCTGACGGTATAGATTCCCTTGGCTTCGATATCCGGACTGGAACGTTCCTTCATAGTATTCAGAATGTTGGAAGAATACTGGTTGAACTCCAGGGAACCGGCAGACAATACCAGAGAGTTTTCATAATGATCCACCGTTTCGCTGCCGTCTGCATTTTTCCGGACTCTGGTTTTTTCAGAGCGGGTGGTGTGAATGTTCCCTTCAGCATAGATATCCTTGGGATTGTTCACCCAGACAGTACCGAACAGGGAGATAAATTCATCAAAGTTATAGCCGTCCATCAGGAACGTATAGTCCACAGCAATCCCGGTCAGAGAAGTTACATACTCGCCAACCCGCTGATAGCCGTAGTATCTGTGTACATCTCCCAGAGTATGATAACCTGTAGAGGTAAACACGCGGGTTTCAGGGGTGATGTATGTATATGTCACCTGCCGTCTGTCCTTGTCCACACGGATCAGCAGAATAGCGGTGGCGTCCTTGGAACGGTAGCTTTTGGACAGAATCCCGAAGGAATCTGCCGCCGTCTGAAAGGATCCGATTTTATTGCGCAGAGAATCCACGGAAGGGGTATAGTCGTCAAACAGCTCGGGACGGTAGCCGGTCGTCACAATCACAAAGGAAAAGCTGTTTCCATTTATGGCACTGTCGGCAGCCGTGTCCCCCTCCGGCAGTGTCTCACCGGATGCATCGGTTTCAGGATCCTTATCCTGTGTCATAATGCTTTCCAGCGCTGCTTCTTCATTGTCCATAATATCACTGACCGTAGCAGTCACAAACTGTGTGGCGAAATACGCAATCACGCCGAACAGAGCTGCAGCGATCAGCAGAGTAATCAAAAAATTCTTGAATGCGGATAACATGGGTTCACTCCCATCCTATATATCGTTTCCGGACACTGTATACAATACGGAGAATTATACTTTATTATTATACCGTAAGATTTCTGAAATTTCAATAGGCAGTCTGAAAATAGTCTGTGGCCGGAATGTGTCAGAATTTGGTATGGACGACAAAAAGAGCGCCTTCTGACGCTCTTTTCATTTGTTTCACAGGATTTTTCCAATATTTCAGCCGTCGTTCCGGATTACAAAACGGCACCGCTCCGCCACGTGCTTTTCCCGGAAATAGCGGTTTTCCATGGGGATCCAGATGTTTTTGAATTTCTCTGCCATCCGTTCTCCGTTTCTTTCCGTGATCCGCCGCATCTGTTCAGTCTGGGAAAGATGCAGAAACAAAGTCACATCTGCGTATCTGCCGAAATGGGGATGCATAGCATAAGAACCTTCCACAATCCGCACCGGGGTATCGGCTATGCTGCGCTGCCCGGCCATCTCCATCACGGAACAGTCAAACACGCCGTAGGAAAAAGCTCTGCCGGATTCCAGACCGGGACAGACCTCCGTGCCGAACCGTTCGTAATCCACATTGCCGCCGGGTTCCGCCAGACGCTCCGCTGTCCGCTTTGCCGGAGGCAGAAAGAAATCGTCCATATGGATCACTTCTCCCCCGGTCAGCCCTGACAGCAGTATTGCCAGTGTACTTTTGCCGCTGCCCGCCATGCCGTCAATGGCCACAACCGCTCTTCCCTTTTTGGCAAGAAAACGATAGATGGCACCGATGGGGGCAAGATAGGGCACAAACTCCTGCCGGATGATCCTGTAGGCAGGAGAATAGGCATTTCTGTAGATCTCACTGTGGCTGACCGCAGGCATACCGGCATTTCGGTAGCTTTCCAGATATTCCTCCAATGCCTCGGGAGAAAACGGAAGATATCCTTCCCCGCAGGCACGGCGTATGTCAGCGATGGCTGCTTCAAAAGCATCTGTACTGCCCTGTACCATTTCCGCAGACCGGCAGAACAGAGCGTTCACAGCCTCCAGAGGCAGAAGATCCGCATCCAGCGCAGGCAGATGGAGCCGTACCAGCCCGCCGCCGATAGGTTCGGTCAGTTCACCGCCCGTCTCTTTCTCCGGCAGCGCATCGTATTCCGCCTGCAGTCTGGCCAGTGCCGCATCCCGGTCAGCGATCATATGTCCGCCGCCGAACACGCTCTGATACGCCAGCTTTACCGCATCACAGGGCGTCATCTCCCGGTACCGTCTGGCATGAGCACACAGGATCTGCAGAAAACATTCCATAAGTCATTCTCCCGATTCAGAAAATTAAGATTTCAGGAATCGGGAGCAGCAGCGGTCTGTTGTTCAGAATACTTCTTACTTCTGATTTCTTACTTCTTATATTACTTGGTTGTCTGCGCTTCTACCAGCCGCTTGCCGCAGTAGATTTCGCGCAGTCTGGGCTTTTCGATCTTGCCGGTGGGGTTTCTGGGAACTTCCGCAAAGATGATCCGGCGGGGTCTCTTGTACCGGGGCAGTTCCTTGCAGAAGGCTTCGATTTCGTCTTCGGTGCATTCCATATCAGGTTTGATTTCAATGATAGCAGCGGCAATTTCGCCCAGACGATCGTCCGGCAGACCGATAACCGCACAGTCCTTGATCTTGTCATGTTTCCGCAGGAAATCTTCGATCTGTACGGGATACAGGTTTTCACCGCCGGTGATGATAACGTCCTTCTTACGGTCTACCAGATAAATGAAGCCGTCTTCGTCCCGCTTGGCCATATCGCCGGTGTAGAGCCAGTCGCCTTTCAGGATTTCCGCCGTAGCTTCCGGGTTCCGGTAGTAGCACTTCATCACACCGGGGCCCTTTACGATCAGTTCGCCCACTTCTTCACCTTCCACGGGAGTACCGTCGGGCCTTACAATGTCCACTTCCCACAGGTGACCGGCAATACCGATGGCGCCGACCTTGTGGATATTTTCCACACCCAGATGTACGCAGCCGGGACCGATGGATTCGGACAGACCGTAGTTGGTGTCGTAATCGTGGTTGGGGAACATCTTCTTCCAGCGCTTGATCAGGGACGGGGGAACGGGCTGTGCGCCCACGTGCATCAGACGCCACTGATCCAGATGGTAATCTTCCAGCTTGATATCGCCTCTGTCAATGGCATCCAGAATATCCTGTGCCCACGGAACCAGCAGCCATACGATGGTACAGTGTTCACTGGAAACGGCTCGGAGGATCCAGTCGGGACGGACGCCGCGGAGGATAACCGCCTTGGAGCCGGACAGCAGAGAGCCGAACCAGTGCATCTTGGCGCCGGTATGGTACAGCGGAGGAATGCAGAGGAACACGTCATCTCTGGTCTGGCCGTGATGATTCTGCTCGGTACGACAGGAATTGATCAGAGAAGTATGGGTGTGCAGAATTGCCTTGGGGAAACCGGTGGTACCGGAAGAGAAATAGATGGCAGCATCGTCTTCTTCTTCCAGGGACACAGCGGGAGCGATAGAGGAACAATAGTCCACCAGCCGGTCATAGCTATCCGCAAAAGCAGGCACATTTTCACCCACATAGAAGAAATTCTTGATTTTCGGCAGCTGTTTATATACAGATTCCACACGGTCGATAAATTCTTCCCCGAACACCAGAACATCTGCTTCCGCCAGATCTGCGCAGTACCGGATTTCCTCACCGGTATAGCGGTAGTTCATGGGTACGGCCAACGCACCGGTCTTCAGCACGCCGAAGTAAATGGGCAGCCATTCCAGGCAGTTCATCAGCAGGATGGCAACCTTGTCGCCCTTTTTGATGTTCCGGGTCAGCAGCAGATTGGCAAAGCGGTTGGCTTTGGTGTCAAATTCCTTCCAGGTCATTTCTCTCCGGTACTTGCCGCCGGCAGCAGACTCGATCAGAGAGAATTCACGCCAGGTCAGGCCGGGATCCGGTTCGGAGGCGGGGTTCACTTCCACCAGCGCCACTTCACCGGGATACAGTTTCGCATTTTTTTCAAGCAGTTCGGTAATTACCATTGCCATATCCTTTCTACAGGAGGTAAAATAAAACGCCCCCTGCATATCCATAAGAAATACAGAGGACGGAGTAATCCGTGGTACCACCTCATTTTGTCTTCTCACTCACGGGAAAAGACCTCAGCGGGCACGCAGAAACACTGTATATGCCCTTGTTCTATAACGGGAACCGCCGTCGCAGCCTACTTTCGTTTTGTCCGTTTCGGTGCGCTGCTCGCAGAATGTATTCCGTTCTTCCCTCTCCCTCCGGCTTGCACCAACCGCCGTTTCTCTGGACGGAGCAATGGGAAAACGTACTTGTTTCCGGTCATCGCATGTATGGATAGTATAGCACGGCAGTCGTTTTTTGTCAAGAGGGATTTTGGAATGCGGAGGAATTTCCACTGAAAAATTCACAATATCCCGTGGACAGGCAGCCTGATGCCTGCTATAATAATAGGTAGAAAACAAGCCTACGGGAGACAGATATGCGCAGATTCATCATCGACACAGATACCGGCACAGACGACGCGGCGGCGCTGTTTATCGCTCTGGCACAGCCGGATATCGAAATTCTGGCCGTCACCACCGTTGCCGGGAACATACCGCTGGAAAAAGGCACCCGCAACGCCCTTATGACCATAGAAACCGCTGACCGGAACATTCCGGTCTATCCTGGTGCTGCATCCCCCATGTACCGTCCACTGGTTACAGCCGATGGGGTACACGGAAAAGACGGACTGGGGGACAGAGACCTGGTGCATCCCGCAGGACAGCCGGAGAGTGTCCACGGGGTTACAAAAATACTGGAACTGGTGCGGATGTATCCGGATGAAATAGAAATTGTCGCGCTGGGGCCTGCCACCAATCTGGCGCTGGCTATCCTGCAGGACAGAGAGGCCATGTCCCATGTAAAGCACATCTGGTCCATGGGTACCGGCGGCTTCGGCCCGGGCAACTGCACACCGGTGGCGGAATTCAATGTATATGTGGATGCGGAAGCCTATCAGATTCTGCTGAGTGCCGGGATTCCGCTGACCATCATCGGATTTGATCTTTGTCTGGGCGAAACGGCGCTGACCCGGGCAGATCTGGATACACTGGCCTGCGGCAATCCGGTCATGCAGTTTATGGAGAAGGCCACTTCCGCCCTGACAGCCCACAACGAACGTATCGGCAACGGCACCACTGCGGATCTGCCGGATGCGGTTGCCATGGGATGCGCCTTATGGCCGGAACTGGTGAAAGAAACGGTATCGGTATACGCCTACTGCTGCACCAAAGAGGAACCCTCCTACGGACAGGTAATTTTCTATGACCGGACGGTACCTATGTCGGTATCCTACGAAATTCCCACGGACAATGCGGTGGTGGTAAAGACAATCGATCCGGTGCTTTTCAAAAAGAATTTCATGGAAGCGCTGGCGCGGCTGTAAGATCTGTTTAATATAAGAACCCGGCTCGTCATCGGGAAATTTTCCGTAAAAATCGGGATTTCCACTTGACAAAAAGCCGGGTTTATGGTATTATACTATCTGCGGATGCGCATATGCGGGTATGGCGGAATTGGCAGACGCACAGGATTTAGGATCCTGCGGGAAACCGTGCAGGTTCGACCCCTGTTACCCGCACTTCATATCATGCAGATGTAGTTCAGTGGTAGAACATCAGCTTCCCAAGCTGAATATGCGGGTTCGATTCCCGTCATCTGCTTGAAAACCTTTTCCTTCTGGGAAAGGTTTTTTGTTTGCAGGGAATCGAACCCATTCGATATCCCGTCATCTGCCCCCAAACCTTTTCCTTTTGGGAAAGGTTTTTTGTTTGCAGGGAATCGAACCCATTCGATATCCCGTCATCTGCCCCCAAACCTTTTCCTTTTGGGAAAGGTTTTTTGTTTTTATACTGCTTTTTCTCCAATGCTTCTGACATATGCCGCCGCTGCATCCACACGGGATTCACCCATAATGTACGCAGCTACCGATATTGCAGATGTCACCACACCGGCAATCTGTGCAATATCGTTTTCCGGCAGACCGAATGCTGCTGCAAGCCCTGCCACAATCCCTGCCACTGCTGTCCACAGTTTACGGCTGGTCAGTTTTTTCATCCAGCTGAATTTATACATATATTTCTCCTTCCATGATCATCCAATAGCCTCCCACAGTTTTCTCCACAGATCCGGTGCGTATTTGTATCCATCCAGATACGCTTTTGTTTTTTCTTCCAATCCTGCCTTACGGCAGACCAGAGCAGCATAATCCGCTCCCACAGGATAACACCCCACACGGTTTGCTATCCCAAGAAACGGCGTGGGATCCGTGGATTTCCCGTCTTTTCTCACCTCAAAGTGACAGTGACTCCCGGTGGATTTCCCGGTGGATCCTTCTCTGCCCAGTACATCCCCCGCCTTGACTTTTGTATATGCCTTCACCGATACAGATGCCATGTGGCACAGATAGATCTTATACCCGTCTGCGGTTTCCAGCCGGACATAATTGCCCCATTCGTGGGTTTTCCCGCCCTGGGCTTTGTCGTTGGCATACCCCGCCCAGCCGATCCACCCGTCGCAGGGAGCGACAATGGTTTTGTCACTCCCCACCAGATCCACGCCTTTGTGCATGGCGGTTTCTCCTTCCAGCGTTCGCATGCCATAGGGAGAAGTCACCCGCACCGTACCGGTTTTATACGGCAGTTCCAGTTTCATCCTCATACCTCCCCGTGATAGATTTTGATAATCTCTTCCAGTTTGGATACCCGGCCTTTGATCTTCTCCAGTTCCGCCCGTACTTCGGTGTAGTTCTCCCCGTACAGCCGGATATCTTCTTTCAGTTCAAGCTGTGTCTCCTTGATGTGCTTGATGTCCGCTTTCAGTTCCCCGTCCGCTTCGCCTTTGTTTTTGGCCGCTGTCAGCCGCCCGATGAAAAAGCCGGCAACAGACAGGATAATGGAAATGATTCCTGTGTCAATGTTCATCCCCGTCTCCACCTCCAACCCGCAGCACACACATCACAGCCACGCCGATACACCCGCCAATCATGGCCGCCAGCAGATGCGTTATGATTGCCATATCAAACGACTTCCACAAAGCTCCCCACAAGCTCACGCAGCGCATGATACACCGGGCTGCCCGTGTCTCTGGTGCAGCGGTATGTCACACCGTCCTGCACATAGTACAGCCCATACACCAGCGCCATGTTCCCGCTGTAGGGAATCGGATCGTACTTGCTCCCGTCATGTGCTTCATCAATCCGGACAAACAGCGTCACCGCCGTATCCGGTGTCCAGTCAGCCTGTGATGTGTGGGCAGTCTGCACCCGGTACAGTTCTCCGTGGTGCTGTACCCTTTCTCCCACAGCATACGCCTGTCCCACAGTCCATGCAGGATACCACTCCTTCATCCGCAGGGCTGTCTGATCGTCCACCGTGATAGTGTTGATCTGCTGCCGGATCAGCATGGCGGATATCTCGGATTCCGTCAGAGAGCGCTTGCGTTCAATCACTTCCGCCTTTGCCTGTTCGTCCTGCATGGCGGCGATTTCGGCAGGGGTATACTCAAATTCTACAATTTTTCCATCTATATATTGCTTCATGCTCTCACCCCATATACTTTTCCTGTGCAGCTGGCAAACCCACGATCGGCATTATTAAAAACCGCAAAAGTGAAACTTGTAATTGTATCAAATTTTCCTGCCCATCTTATAAGGTCGTTATGGAATCCCGTCATTGAAAATTCACCGTCTTTCCAGCACTGAACCATACAATAATCCTGATATGGCGTGATTCTCCAAACGAACGTTGCGTTTTGCCATTCGCTTGATGGGTTCTGATATCCCGGCCCCGCTCCGTTTACTCTATATAAGGCATACCCTGTCCCGACTTCTTCTCCGGCTTGATTCGTTGCTTTCGGAAGTGTCATAACAACGAACATATCCGACAATGAGAGCGGGTTTCCATCGGAATCTTTGCTGATTGTAATGGCATTAACCCATTCGGTGACATTGATATCCGTTATAAATTCCAACTTTTTTTCACTTGGCAACTCCACCGGTTCCCACCCGGTCGGCACACCGGATTCATTGACCGCCGTGATTTTGGCAATCTGCCCCACGGCTGCCCCGGTCATGCCCAGCGATACACCGCCGCTGCCCAGGCCGGGAATCTCAATTTCGCTGTCTGTGCTCCCGGCACCGGAAAGCCCAATCCAGTGCATTGGCATCATATTGCCATTCTCACAGACCCACATCCTGCCGGTTGCGGTGTTCACATAAAGCTGCTTTGTCTGACCGATGGTTTCGCCCGTAGGATCTTCTGTCCCGAACTTCACAACCCGGTCAATATCAATCCCCATTTTCGGCAGTTTGACAGACAGCACATCACCATCATTGTATTTCAGTTCCAGTGTATGGGTATTCGTATCCAGAGCTGAAATGATGCGGTATGATGCTATGTATTTTCCTTTTCCGGATTCATTCAGTCTCTCCATAATCTGGTCGTATACGGACGGTTCCGGTTCTGCCGGTGTGCCGCCGATGCTGCGGATACTGTCGCACATACGTACAAGTGCTGCTGTACTGGTCTGCAGATTCCCGGCATATACACCGATCTGCAGAATAGATCCGCTCTCCAGTACGGGAACAGTACAGGTATTTCCGGTCATGATCCGGTCCACACACTGATCCCCCGCACAGAAGCGGACTGTCTTCTCCGTATGCCCCTCCCATTCGGCATCGAAGGTAAATACCACCTCATAATCGCTGTTGCTGCATACATACGGGATCTTCCCCGTGTAAACAGCGTGTTTATGATAGATGGTAATCGGTAATACTGGCATATTTCCTCCTTATATGTTTGTATTTTTGCCCCAGCATCAGTATAGCATAAAACACCGGGACAAAACGGGACAACTTTTCTCCCCATCTCATGGATGCGCCGACAGCCATCGCTGACAGCGTTTTTTCACCCCGTCCGCCGTATTTCCACCGCCTATCGCTCTGGCGACCTCCTGCCAGTTCATGCCGCAGGCATACCGGTATACGAAAATCTGCCGGGTAAAGCTGTCGTCAATGCTGTCGATATACTTCTCCAGCGCCAGCATCTGCGCCGTGCATCTGTCCTGCCGGTTCCGTATCTGTTCCAGAACCGCCCCCATCTCACCCCTTGTCTTCATTTGTTTCATTCGCCCCTCCTCCATATGAATCTCCTTTTTCAGCCAGAACAGCTGTGTCAGATCGTTTGTGTTCATGTGTATCTCCTCCCAAGAACAAAGAACATTTGTTTCTATATTATACCATACAAACATTCGTTCGTCAAGTCCCCCCGTTTTTACACAGAAATGAGAAAAATGCAGCTGTATTTTTTGGAAAAACAAAAGCTGCATTTCTGTATATGACCATTTTCTTTCCGGACACTGACAGGATCTGACAAAAACCATTGACCCTTTTCCAAATTTGTGCTATACTGAATCCGCAGACTACGCCGCATTCTGAGCGATTTCTGCAGAAGGAGTTACATATGAAATTCATCATCGGACAGATTTTCGGTCTGGTGGCACTGGCGTTCACTGCCCTGTCCTACCAGACACGATCCAGCAAAAAACTGCTGGTACTGCAGACCATCGCCACCGCACTTTTCAGCGTGCATTATTTTCTGATCGGCGCTACCTCCGGACTGGCTCTGAATCTGGTAGCCATTCTCCGGAATCTGATTTATTATAACAGAGACAAAAATCTTCTGCCCTTCAATCTGGACAGAAAATACTGCAAAGGATGGTTCTTCCCCTGTCTGATGACCCTCTGCATCGGGATTATGGGTGCCTTCTCCTGGCAGGCATGGTATTCCCTGCTCATCATCATCGGTCTGATGATCAACACCATGTATCTGTCCGTCCAGAGTCCCCAGACCATCCGCAAGAGCATTCTTCTGACCTCCACCATGATCCTGATCTACGATATTTTCGTTTCTTCCTATGGCGGCATCATCAACGAAGCCCTGGCTATCACTTCCTCCATCATCGGTATCGTCCGGATGGGGAAACCGGAAGAAAAATAAGAAAGGAACTGTATTATGGCACGATGGCAAATTGATCCCACCACCATCCCGTTCCAGCCCACGATCCAGTGGATTCCCACCCCTGGCGAAGCCCATACGGACGACATCGAAATGGCCGGATACGGCTGTTCCGATACTGTTACCTACGGTACAGACGAAAATGGACTGCTGGTTCTGTCCCACCATCCGGTATATCCCACCCTGCGCCGCCGCCCCAACGACACCCATGCTTCCTTTCAGCTGGATATGCCCTCTCCGGTACTGCTGGCAGACGGCGTGAAGCTGCGGGAAGTGGTGGACAAAGTGACCATCGACAGCGGTGTGCTGTCTATCTATACCCACGACGGCGACATTTCCGTTGTCCGCACCTGCTATCCGGGACAGACAGGACGAGCATCCTACGAAGAGATTCTGGTACAGCACCCGGCATGGTATTCTGTCAGCATGGACACCTCCCTCTGCGGAAAAGTCATGGAAGAAATGGGGCCCATGGGTATCTGCCGTGCTGACATCCGTTACGAAGCAAAAGCCAGCGATGTAAGGACAGAGTTCACCGTGCAGTACGCCGGCCGGTATGCGAACGAGCCACTTCCGGAAATTGAGCCTGTATCCTATCGGATCGTACAGTATGAAGCTCTGACCGCCCCCATGCAGCTGGACACGGGAGATCCGGTGCTTGACACCCTGTTCCACTTCGCCAAGCTCCGTGCCGGGGAATCCGTATTTGATACAAAGTTCGGCAAAATCCATTCCCCCGGCGGCAAGTCTTATTATGCGGCAACCTGGTGCAACGACCAGGTGGAATACGCCGGACCTTACTTTGCTTATACCGGAGACGAAACTCTGCTGGAAGCCAGCATGAACGCTTACCGGATGTACATCCCTTTCATGAGCGATTCCTTCACGCCCATTCCCTCTTCCGTCATTGCGGAAGGACTGGACTACTGGAACGGCGCCGGGGACAGAGGAGATGCCGCCATGTATCTCTACGGTGCCTCCCGGTTTGTGCTGACCTGCGGCAGAGAAGACTGGGCAAGAGAACTGCTGCCCGCCATCCGCTGGTGTGCCGAATACTGCCGCCGGAAGAAAAATGCCTGCGGTGTCATCGAATCCGACTCGGATGAACTGGAAAACCGCTTCTCCAGCGGAAAAATGAATCTGAATACCTCCTGTCTGGCGCTGGCCGGCTACCGGTATGCTTCTGTTCTGTGCCGGGATCTGGGTCTTGCCGCCCCGGCCGCCGGATATGCCGCAGAAGCCGATGCACTGGCAGAAGCCATCGGGAAAACCTTCGGCAAAAACATCCACGGTTTTGAAACCTATGCTTACCACGACGGCTGCGAAGTACTCCGTTCCTGGATCTGTATGCCTCTCTGCGTTGGTCTGACTGACCGTGCGGAAGGGACTGCGGCGGCGCTGACCTCCCACTGGCTGTTCCGCCGGGACGGGATGCTGACCACCGAAGAAAACAGTACCATCTGGGACCGCTCCACCCTGTACGCTCTGCGGGGACTGTATATGGCCGGATACACCGAAAAGGCCACCGAATGCCTGCGAATCTACAGTGAAAACCGGCTGCTGGGCGAAAGAGTACCCTACCCGGTGGAAGCCTATCCGGAAGGGGGCAAACGCCATCTGTCCGGCGAATCCGCTCTGTACTGCAAGATCTTTACAGAAGGTCTGCTGGGGCTGGAACCTGCGGGACTTTCCAGCTTCACCGTATGTCCCCGTCTGCCGGAAACTCTGGATCATCTGTACATGACCGGTATCCATGCCCACGGCGGTGTGTTTGATGTGCTTGTGGAAAAGGACTCTTACACAGTTCGCCGGGGAGATGGAACCGTTCTGGCGGAAGGCAAGCCCGGCGAAACCTGCAGAATATCACTGTAATGTATAAATAAAATAAAGGAGAAAACATATGGATATCCGTATTATGACTTTCAACATCCAGCACTGTGCCCGTCATCAGAACCATCTGGACAAGCTGCCGGAGTGCATTGATCCCGCCACCATGACTGCTGTCATCGAAGAAGTGGGTGCCGATCTCTGCGGTCTGAACGAGGTACGCGGTCTGGGCAAAACCCCTGCCTATACCGCACAGGCAGAAAAAATGGCTGCGCTGCTGGGCTGGCACGGCGTTTTCGGCAGATCCATTTACGTTGGCGGCACCGAACCCTACGGTAACGGACTGGTATCCCGCTGGCCTGTCGAAAAAATGGAAGTGTTCCACATTCCCGATCCCATCATTGCGGAAAATCCAAGACATATGGAATCCCGCTCCATCCTACGGTGCGAATTTGACATCGGCGGCGGTTTTGCGGTATACCAGAGCCATTTCGGTCTTACCAGGCCGGAGCAGGAACACGCCGCTTCTCTGGCCCATCAGCTGCTGTCCGCGGAAAAGCTGCCTGCCGTACTGATGGGTGACTTCAACATGACACCGGACAATCCTCTGCTGGCACCCCTGCACCGGGATTTCGCTTCTTCCTCTGCCATGCTGGAAGGGCAGTTTACACACCCCTCTGAAGACCCTTCTGTCATGATCGACTATATTTTCGCCAATGATAAGGTCAAGCTGAATACCTGCGGTATCCGTCCGGGCATCGCCAGCGACCATCTCCCTGTCTGGGCAGATATCAGCTTCTGATGGAATCTCTGCGTCAGGAAGCAGACCGCCTGCTTGCGGAATTCGGTTTGCTGGAAATTCTCCGGGAATACGGCGAACCGCACGTGATCGGCAGTGTGTCCATGGATCTGATGGCATGGCCGGATCTGGACATTGACGTACTCAACACCGGTATGTGTCTGGAAAAGCTGCACCGGCTGACCGGGACGCTGTTGGAGCGATTCTCTCCCGTATGGTATGAAGCCAAAGAGGAACTCACCGATGAAGGGAAAACCGTATGGTTTCACGGTCTGGAAACAGAGATCACCGGAACCCGCTGGAACATCGACATCTGGTTTTTTGATAAGGAAACTATCGAAAAAGCGGAAACCTATTGTACCGAAATCCGGGAAAAGATCAATGAAAATCCCTCTCTGCAGGAAGCGGTTCTGACCCTGAAGAAAGAACTGCTCTCCCGGGGACTGTACAGTTTTGAGAAATACCGCAGTATGGATGTCTACAAAGCGGTTCTGGAGCTTGGAATCTGCGATATCGATACCTTTCTCACCCGGTATCGCCGATGATCCTCACGTTTTCGGCAATTTGTTTTTATTGACAAACCGTACAAAAAATGGTAAAATGTTAATATCACTTGAAAGGACAGAACTTTTCTCATGAAAAATATTTTCACTTTGCTGCTTGCCGCTGCTATGCTGACCGGTACCATGGCAGCCTGCGGAAATACCGTGGAAGAAACCGAAACACTTTCCTCTGACACCACAGAAACCGAAACAGAAACCGACGACAGCTGGCGGGAGACCTCTGACGAACTTGGCGATATTACCTTCGGCGGTCGGGCATACAATGTGCTGTACCGTGACGAAGATGAACATCTCCGGGAAATCACGGCAGAAGAGCTGA
>SVSN01000006.1 GCA_015064285.1 Oscillospiraceae bacterium
ATCGTCCGCGAAGATCTGCTGGGCAAGGCAAGACCGGAAACCCCCTCCATGCTGGACTGGCAGCTGATGGCTGACAACGATTCCATGTACAATACCCCGCCGTGCTACTCCATCTACATGGCCGGTCTGGTATACGAATGGATCCTGTCCATCGGCGGTCTGGAAGAAATGGAAAAGATGAACAAGGAAAAGGCAGCTCTTCTGTACGACTACCTGGATTCCCAGGACTACTACATTGCTCCCGTGAAGAAGGAATACCGTTCCATGATGAACGTAACCTTCGTAACCGGCAACGAAGATCTGGACAAGAAGTTCCCCAAGGAAGCCGAAAAGGCAGGCCTGATGAACCTGAAGGGTCACCGTTCCGTAGGCGGTATGCGCGCTTCCATCTACAACGCCATGCCCAAGGAAGGTATCGAAGCTCTGATCGCCTTCATGAAGGACTTCGCCGAAAAGAACCCGAAGTGACCAATTAAGAAGTAAGAATTAAGAGTTAAGAATTACAGCGTTCAGCCGGAGAATCAAGGGAGCAGACAGCGGTAATGAAAAAGCATCCAATGCCGAGCTTGACCGCTCTCCCCTAAAACCCAAACAAAGCGGAGCGCCGCCGCTGATTCCTCCTCTCTCCCGTCAGGCACGTCCTACCAAGCCCAAACAGCCCGATACCCCGGTATTCACCTTCGGTGAAACCGTCGAGTTGATGAAATCAACTCGCTTTCCGGCTGCCAGATCGGTAACGCTTTGCCTGCACAAACTCTACGGCTACAATTCTATAAAAGTTTTTGCGGAGCTTTTTTCAAAAAGCGACCGTCTCTCCTCCCGAACGACTTGTACTACCAAATCTCTATAACAGAAAGAGAAAAAGCTATGAAAAAGATTCAGCTGCTCAATAAAATCGCCAAGTGCGGCACCAACATTTTCGGTTCCGTATACAATGTAGGCGAATCCGTGGAAAATCCCGATGCCATCATGGTGCGTTCCGCCGTGATGCACGATATGGAATTCGGCGCCAACCTGAAAGCCATCGCCAGAGCCGGTGCGGGCGTGAACAACATCCCCCTGGACAAGTGCGCAGAAGCCGGTATTGTTGTGTTCAACACCCCCGGCGCCAACGCAAACGGCGTTAAGGAACTGGTACTGTGCGGTATGCTGCTGGCCTGCCGTGATGTTGTGGGCGGTATCGAATGGGTAAGAGAAAACGCCGACGATGAAACCATCGCCAAGAGAGTGGAAAAGGAAAAGTCCAAGTTTGCCGGTACCGAAGTGGCCGGTAAGACCCTGGGCATCATCGGTCTGGGCGCCATCGGCGGTCCTCTGGCCAACGCTGCCGTAGCACTGGGCATGGACGTTCTGGGCTGCGACCCCTATATGTCCGTTGACGCCGCATGGAAGCTGTCCCGCTCCGTACATAAGGCCGATACCAGAGAAGAAATCTTCGCCAAGGCTGATTTCATCTCCCTCCACACGCCTCTGATCGACAATGCCGATCCCAAGGTAGGTACCAAGCACATGATCAACAAGGAAACCCTCGCCATGATGAAGGACGGCGTGGTAATCCTGAACTTTGCCAGAGATGCTCTGGTCAATGACGATGATCTGGAAGAAGCTCTCAAGTCCGGTAAGGTTCGCAAGTATGTAACCGACTTCCCGAACGCCCGTACCGCCGGCATGGAAGGCGTTATCGCCATCCCCCATCTGGGTGCATCCACCGAAGAATCCGAAGACAACTGCGCCGTTATGGCCGCTGAAGAACTGGTTGCCTTCCTGGAAACCGGTAATATCAAGAACAGTGTAAACTATCCTTCCGTGGAAATGCCTCACCACGACGGTATCAGACTGGTAATCCTCCACAGAAATATTCCCAACATGCTGTCCCACATCTCCAGCACCCTGGCGGATAACAACATCAACATCGAAAACCTGACCAACCGCTCCAAGGGTGACTACGCCGTGACTCTGGTTGACGTACTCTCCGAAGTTACCGAAACCACAATCGGCTCCATCCAGAGCATGGAAGGGATCATCCGTGTTCTCAAGATCGACTGACAGAATTGAAAAAAGACCTGCTCGGCGGGTCTTTTTTGTTGCCGCAGACGTTCATAATCTCCACATAGTGTTCATATTCTGTATATAGTTCTTCCGGCTAAACAGGAGATTTTATGTAAAACAGATAAATACCGGGAACAGAAATACCGTCATTTCTACATTTTTTTGTCGTGCCAAATCTTGAAAAATACCCACGAACGGTGTATAATTATACTGTCCATCACATATCAAAATTGTAGGGTATGTGAAAATCATGACGTATGGAGGCCATTTATGGCACTTAAGAACCCTTATCTGATCAGTGTATATGAAAATACCTGCAAGAGAAATCCCGGTGAACCGGAATTTTTGCAGACTGTAGAAGAAGTTTTCGAATCTCTGGAACCCGTTGTAGAAAAGCGCCCCGACTTTGTGAAGGCCGGCATTTTCGAACGTATGGTAGAACCGGAACGTCTCATCTCCTTCCGTGTGAGCTGGGTTGACGACGCCGGCAACGTACAGGTGAACCGTGGTTACCGTGTACAGTTCAACTCCGCTATCGGCCCCTACAAGGGAGGTCTGCGTTTCCATCCTTCCGTAAACGCTTCCATCATGAAGTTCCTCGGTTTTGAACAGACCTTCAAGAACTCTCTGACCGGTCTGCCCATGGGCGGCGGTAAGGGCGGTTCCGACTTCAACCCCGCAGGCAAGTCCGATAACGAAATCATGCGCTTCTGCCAGAGCTTCATGACCGAACTGGCCAAGCACATCGGTCCCGACACTGACGTTCCCGCCGGCGATATCGGCGTTGGCGCACGTGAAGTGGGTTATCTGTTCGGCCAGTACAAGAGACTGCGCAACGAATTCACCGGCGTGCTGACCGGCAAGGGCTTCTCCTTCGGCGGCTCCAGAATCCGTCCCGAAGCTACCGGTTACGGTGCTGTGTACTATGTAGAAAACATGCTGGCTACCTTCGGCGAAGAAATCAAGGGCAAGACCTTTGCAGTATCCGGCTTCGGCAACGTAGCATGGGGTACCGTACAGAAGCTGACCGAACTGGGCGGTAAGGTTGTTACCATCTCCGGTCCCGACGGTTACATCTACGACAAGGACGGCGTAAACACCCCCGAAAAGATCGCTTACATGCTGGAAATGCGCACCTCCAACCGGAACCGTGTAGAAGACTATGCTGACAAGTTCGGCGTTCCCTTCTTCGCAGGCAAGAAGCCCTGGGGCGAAAAGGTTGACGTAATCATGCCCTGCGCTACCCAGAACGAAGTAAATCTGGACGACGCCAAGGCTATGGTTGCCAACGGACTGAAGTACTACGTAGAAGTTTCCAACATGCCCACCACCAACGAAGCGGTTGCTTACCTGAAGCAGAGTGGCGTGATCGTTGCTCCTTCCAAGGCAGTTAACGCAGGCGGCGTAGCCGTTTCCGGTCTGGAAATGAGCCAGAACTCCATGCGTTACAGCTGGTCCGCTGAAGAAGTTGACGCCAAGCTGAAGGACATCATGAAGAATATCTACGAAAGCTCCGTAAAGGCTGCCAAGGATTACGGCATGGAAGGCGACCTGGTTGCCGGTGCCAACATCGCAGGCTTCCTGAAGGTAGCAGAAGCCATGCTCGCTCAGGGTGTAGCATATTAATTCCATATAGACAAACACAAAACGGCAGAGGCTGCAAAGGCCCTGCCGTTTTTATTTCTGTAAGCGAATCCCCCGGAACCTGTAAATTCTGAATTCATAATTTTCAGTTCTTAATTATGAATTCGCCTTCCCCCATTTCCGGAGCCAGACCGCCAGTATAACCCCGCCAACCAGCGTCAGAAGCCCCAGCACGATCAGCACAGTCCCGACAATATCCACCGGATTGTTCTGCAGCATCTGGGACTGGGCACCCAGCATATCTTCAAAGGGAGAAGCCGCACCGAAACCGGAACCGCCAATGGCCTCCAGCACAGCATCCGCCATTTCACCTTCCACTGCATTCCCCTGTTCATCCAGAATCTGCATACCGCCGGACGGGAAAAAGCTGCCCGTCATGGATTCCACAGAGCTTGTATAGCTTTTTACCATGACAGAAGAAATCACCTTTGCCAGCGTGCCAAGCAGCGCCATCCCGGCACCGACCAGAGACACATACACCCCCGCCAGCCAGCCCCATCTGCGCACAAGCTTCTGCAAAACTCCCGGTACTCTGTCCATCAGAATCGTGTCGGGATTCCGCGCAGAGCCGGCAGGTTCTTCCGGTGTATTCTTCACTTCTTCCTCAACCGGTTCTTCTTCCGACAGCAGCCAGTCGATGCTGACACCGAACGCCTTTGCCAGTACGGGCAGCTTGGCCGTTTCGGGCATGGCTTCGCCGTTCTCCCATTTGCTGATCGCCTGTCTGGACACATCCAGCAGTTCTGCCAGCCCATCCTGACTGAGTCCCGCCTTCTTCCGGCAGTAGTAAATCTTCTCATGCAGTTTCATAAAATAGTCTCCTTTTCTGTCGCAGCCTTGTTTTCGACACCCCAATCCTACCACAAAACCCGGTTGCGGTGCAACATATTCCCCCTGTCACTTCCGCAACCACAGGTTGCAGTCCCCCAAAAACCGGAAAAACCTGCCGATTTTACCCGGAACAGGTCTTCCCAAAACAATTCTTAAGTCAATGATGATTAACTAATCTGTTCGCAAAAGGGAAACGCGGCTTTTTTGAAAAAAAGCCTGGCAAAAAACTTTAAACATGGGTATTTGCAGGATATAGTTACTGCAATTCCATGTGCCACTAACTATTGTATATCCAAGACACAAGAAATAGTGAAGTGATGCTCGCCCACTCAAGTTTCTTGAGTGAGACCAAGCCTGCTCGCCGTAGCCGGTTTTTGATCGCATGATTTAGTTAATCAGTGGTTACTTATCTCTTATTTCTTACTTCTTACCTGACAATAACCCGCGCTTCCAGATAATACCGCTTGCTCCGTGCTTCACCCATGGAGAAGGTTTTTCTGGGGGTGGTGCCGTGCTTGTCCACATAGGTAAACAGGTCAGCCTTGGCCAGAGAATCAAAGATAAACCCGACCCGGCCGGCTTCCTTTGCCAGTGTACGCAGATCCTCTTCCCCGTGGATGTAGTCGCATTCCACGCCGGGGTGGGTCTTCACGTACCCGTCGGCGAAATCCTGCAGGGTACCCACCGTCAGCGCATGGGTGGGGTTGGTGAAGTGGCGCACTTCTTCCCTGCCGCCGATGCACACAGTCACGGTCTGCTCGCCCACACCGGGTTCGGTCACTTCCGCCAGCTTTGCCGCCACATCCGCTTCTTCACAGTGGAGCAGAATCCGGTAGATGGGCTCGAACACCAGCGAATCGTCTTCCAGCGCGGTGATTTCGCACAGGGCGTATCTTGCCGGGTGTGTCTTTGCAGCTTCTTCGCCCAGTTCTGCTTTCAGCGCTTCGTAATGTGCCTTGGCGGAAGCCAGAGAATGGTTGCCGTCGCCCATGGCGTAGACCACGCCGCCTGCGTTTTTCGCTTCGTATGCCGCCAGCTTTGCCGTCAGCGCTTCCAGTGCGGCTCCTTCCACGCCCCAGCCGCAAACATGGCCGCCGTCCAGCATCAGATCAAAGTCGTACAGCACCGGCAGATCCGTCTTTCCTTCCGCCAGAGAGGCAAAAATACCGTCTTCGGGCGTGTCGCTGATCAGCACCAGAATGTGGGGCAGCTCAATGGCGGCGGCGGCGCGGATCTTCTGTCTGGGGGGTATCCGTTCCAGAATGGTGGCCTCGGTAGCGCGGATGGGGGAGTGGGAATCGGCGGCGTAGCTGTAGGCTTCCAGGTCGATTTTCCCCACCATGCCGTGACGTACGGTTCCGTCGGGCAGCGTCCGTTCCAGATACACGATCCCCTCGAAGGTGTTCATGGAGGCGGCGTCAAAGCTTTTCATATTGGCTTCGATTTCGGTGCCGTGTACGCTTTCCTTTTCGGTGTTCAGGTAGGCTTCCGGCAGGATGTAGTCGTAGGCAGACTTTCCCCCGTCAATCAGGGAAACGCAGTCGTTCCAGTAATCCATCTGGGAGGTGAACTGGTCGCAGGCAATCACCGCCCATTTCTGCCAGTCGGCGGCGGATTCCGCTTTGGGCAGCAGGATACGGGCAGGGGAGAAAATGGTGTTGTATGTCATAAAAAAACCTTTCTTTTCTGAAATTCTGATATGTTCTATTATAGCTTTTTTCCCCGGTTCTGTCAATGGGGAATTGCCGCCGGACTGGGAAAGGGACAGTATCTGTTCTCCGAGCCGATCTTTCTGCAGAAATCCCTGATCACCGCCATCCAGTCCACCTTTGTGGATAAGGCATCGGGTACCTGCTCCTTTGAAACGCCGCTGTTCACGGATTATCTGGAAGTGCTGGGCTCTCTGGAAAGCCTGACCAATGTGAAACTGGGCGGCATTGACCCCAACACTGTGGAGCTTGCCATGACACTGGATACCCTGCCCCGTACCCTGAAAAACGGCGAACTGCCCTTCCTGTTCGTTCCCATCCGGAATCTGCGCTTCATGCATCTGCTGCGGATTCTGTATGACGGAAATGATTACAGCTTCTGCGGCTTTCCTGATACGAAACTTGTGGTGGAAAGTCTGAACAGCCTTGCCGTACTGAAGGACGGTAACTGCACCGAGGGTGCCATGGCGTTTCTGGAATTTCTGCTGAGCACAGAGGTACAGTCTTCGGAAATCATCGGTTCCCTGGGCGTGCCCGTCACCTCCGACGCTGTCCGCACCTGGCTGGACAACGACTGGTACTTCACCTATTATCTCGGGGACAATTATTACTATATCCAGGACAACGGCAGGATGCTGGGAATGCTCACAGGTACCAAACTGGAATATGTATTCCGTCAAAAAGAACCGGATTCTCCGGAATATGAACTGAAAATGGAAATCCAGTACACGGAAGCGGAAAAGGCGGCGATTCTATCCCTGCTGGAAACGGAGTCTGTCAGCCATCACGCCGACCCCACTCTTGTGAACATCATAAACGAGGAGGTCTACACCTACCTGTCCGGCGACCATTCCGCTGAGGACACCGCCCACATCCTGCAGAGCCGGATTTCCACCTACCTTGCGGAGTGAAAATCGCATAAATATACAGAGGAAAGCTCCCGGTTCTGCGGATTTCGGGGGCATTCCTGTTTATTTTTCACCAAATGCCTCCCCCCGCCTTGTGGGAAACGCCCGGTTTTCGTATGAATATACCATACATCTCCGTTGAATGTTTCCATTGACAACTGACGCTTTTTTCCATATAATTATAGTATTGCAGAGTATACCCATATCATGAGATGATGAGGAAAAATAAGTTGGAAAGACAGATTAAAGTAGTCAAGTTCGGCGGCAGCTCCCTTGCCAGCGCTGAACAGTTCAAGAAAGTAAAAGACATCATTACCGCTGAGGAAAGCCGCCGTTTTGTGGTTCCCTCCGCGCCCGGCAAGCGTTTCAGCGGAGACACCAAAGTGACAGATATGCTGTACGAATGCTACAACGTATCCGCCAGAGGCGAAGACATCACCGACATTTTCGCAGGGGTTCGCCAGCGCTACAACCAGATCATCGAAGGTCTGGGCCTGTCCCTGAATCTGGACGAAGAATACACCCACATCGAATGGGCCATCGCCCACCACGCAGGCCGTGACTACGCCGCCAGCCGTGGGGAATACCTGAACGGTATGATTCTGGCCGCTTATCTGGGTTATGACTTCATCGATCCCGCGCCTTTCGTACGGTTCGCCGACAACGGTGTGTACGATGCGGAAACCTCCCACAACCTGCTGACCGCTGAGCTGGCCAAGCACGAAACCGGCGTTATCCCCGGCTTCTACGGTTCCATGCCCAACGGCACCATCCGCACCTTCTCCCGCGGCGGTTCCGATATCACCGGTTCCATCGTGGCAAGAGCGGTAAACGCTGACATTTATGAAAACTGGACCGACGTAAACGGCTTCCTGATGGCCGACCCCCGGATCGTGGAAAATCCCAAGGGGATTGAAATCATCACCTACCGGGAACTGCGTGAGCTGTCCTACATGGGTGCAGGTGTGCTCCACGAAGACGCCATTTTCCCGGTTCGCTTCGCCGGTATCCCGGTCAACATCCGGAACACCAACAACCCCGGCGACCCCGGCACCATGATCGTATCCAGCACCGACAAGTACGATACCGAGTCCATCATCACCGGTGTGGCCGGCAAGAAGGGCTTCTCCGTTGTAACCATAGAAAAGGCCATGATGAACGCAGAACGGGGCTTCGGCCGGAAAGTTCTG
This sequence comes from Oscillospiraceae bacterium, assembly GCA_015064285.1. Classification (GTDB taxonomy): domain Bacteria; phylum Bacillota; class Clostridia; order Oscillospirales; family CAG-272; genus UMGS1696. Next base: position 8,332 of record SVSN01000006.1, read on the forward strand.
GAAGCCATCGAAAACGAAGGTATGTCCTTCGAGCATCTGCCCTCCGGCATCGACACCATGAGCGTAGTACTGAACTCCGCCGAGCTGGAACACTGCCGTGACCGGATCGTAAGCCGCATCAAATCCCTGGTAGAACCGGATTCTGTCTCCATTGACGACGGTCTGGCACTGGTTGCCGTTGTAGGCCGGGGCATGGTTATGGCAAAAGGTACAGCTGCCCGTGTGTTCAACGCCTGCGGCAAGGCCGGTGTCAATATCCGCATGATCGACCAGGGTTCCTCTGAGCTGAACATCATCATCGGTGTGGTGGAAGAAGATTTCGAAAAGGCCCTGTCTGCCATCTACCACGAATTTGTAAAATAAAAAACGGGAGGGCTTTCGCTCTCCCATTTTGCTTTTCCGCTTTGTTTATTCCTTATCCGGGAATACGTGCAGGGGCAGTTCGGTACCACCGATGATGTGGAAATGCAGGTGCTGTACGCTCTGTCCCGCATCGGGGCCGCAGTTGGAGATCAGACGGTAGCCGTTCTTCACCCCGGCCATCTTGGCAATTTCCGGAATCTTTTCAAAAATCTTTGCCACCACGGCGCTGTTGCCCTCATTCACTTCGTCCATGGAGCCGATGTGGCACTTGGGGATCACCAGAACGTGAACCGGTGCTTCCGGCGCGATGTCGTGGAAGGCCAGCATATTGTCGTCTTCGTATACCTTCTTGGAGGGAATCTCCCCGGCGATAATCTTACAGAATAAGCAGTCCATTGTGTAAACTCCTTCGATACATTGGTTTTCAACCGTATTGTATCACATAAATCACAAAAAATCAAGGGAATCCATATGAAAGTATTTGATATACACACCCACACCTATCCGGAAAAAATTTCGGACAAGGCCGTAGTCAGCCTCAACGCATTTTACAATTTCGTCTGCGAAGGCAAGGGCACCTATGCGGATCTGGAAAGCCAGGCGGCGGACAACCATGTAAAGGGCTACCTGCTCTTTTCCGTGGCCACCAATCCCCATCAGGTTCCCAAAGTCAACGACTCCATCGCCGCTCTGGCAGAACATTCCCGCTCTCAGGGATATCTGACCGTGGGTTTTGCGGGCATGCACCAGGACTACGAAGATTTCGAGGGCGAAGTGGAGCGCGCCATCGCCATGGGTCTGCAGGGCATCAAGATTCACCCGGACATTCAGGGGGTGGATATCGACGATCCCCGGCTGTTCCGTCTGTACGAAATCATGGAGGGCCGGATTCCCCTGTATCTGCACATGGGCGACGACCGTCCCCAGTACCGCTTCTCCGAGCCGAAAAAACTGGCCCGCACACTGGAATGCTTCCCGAAGCTGGAGGCAGTGGCTGCCCATCTGGGCGGATACAAGGCCGCCGATGAAGCCATCGAATATCTGGCCGGCAACGACAGAGTGTGGTACGACACCTCCAGCGCTCTCTGGTACCTGACACCGGAACGGGCGGGCGGGATCATCCATGCCCTGAACCCGGAAAAGGTCATGTTCGGCACCGACTATCCCGTCAAGAACCCGGCAGGAGAGCTGGAACGGTTCTCCGCCATCCCCGGTCTGACCGATCGTGAAAGAGAAGACATTCTGTGGAACAACGCCGTCCGTTTCCTCCGTCTGGAAGAACAGGCGAAAGCACTGGGGCTGTGATGATGGTACCGGAAATCTGGAACAAGCCGTCCCTCTGGGATGTGCTGGCGGCAGAAAAACGTCCCATCTTCCTGTACGGTACCGGCAACGGCGGGGATAAAATCCTGGACGTATGCGCCGCCCGGGGCATCTCCGTCACCGGTGTATTTGCCTCCGACGGATTTGTCCGCAGCCGCACGTTCCGGGATATGCCGGTACAGGCGTACAGCGATGTGACTGCCGCTTACGGAGAAGATATCGTGATCCTGCTGGCATTCGGCACCACCCTGCCGGAAGTCACAGCATTTATCGATATGCTGGATGAAAAGCACCCCCTGTACATTCCGGAAGTCCCCCTGTACGGCGGTGCCCTGTTTGACAGAGAACTGCTGACAGCGGTACATCCGACCCTGACAGAACTGCGCTCCCTTCTGGCGGATGAGCATTCCCGGCTGCTGTTTGACGATGCCATCCTGTTCCGCCTGACCGGAGAGAGAAAATACCTCCGCCGCACCACCGATCCCACCGCGGATATCCGCACCCTTTTCGCCGGCCGGGACATCCGCACCATGCTGGACGGCGGTGCCTTCCGGGGAGACAGTGCCGCCATGTACGCCGAAGCCATTCCGACACTGGAAGTGATCCACGCCGCCGAAGCTGACCAGCGTACCCACAGACATCTGTGTGCGTATGCCGAAAGCGAAACCCGCTGTCAGGTAATTCCCCATCACTGCGCCCTGTGGGACAGCGATGGAGAACTGACCTACACCTCCTCTGCCAGCCGCGGATCGGGTACTGCCGGACAGAACCACCGGGCAAAGACCGTCACCGTCACCGCCCTCACCATCGACACCCTTTTCCGGGACACCAAACCGGATTTAATCAAACTGGACGTGGAAGGGGCTGAAAACAATGCCCTGCGGGGTGCTGAAAAAACCATCCTGACCCATCGTCCTGCCATGTCCGTCTCGCTCTACCACCGCACCGAAGACCTGTGGACGCTCCCCTGGCTGCTCCACGAATTTCTTCCGGAGAAAAAACTGTATCTCCGCCGACCGGACTGCATTCCCTTCTGGGATCTGACTCTGTTTGCACTGTAATCTGCTTCTGACTTCTTACATCTTATCTCTTATATGAAAACGCGGAGGTTCCCATGTCTGTTTGTTTCATTGCCCATCGTGGCTACAGCAGCAAATATCTGATGAACACCGAAGAAGCCTTTCTGAAAGCGGTGGAACACGGTTCCGGCGGCATCGAAACCGATGTACGGATCACCGCCGACGGGGTTCTGGTGGTCTGTCACGACAGCGACGCCGTTTTTGAAGACGGAACCCGGCTGGAGATCGCCGATGCCACTTTCGCACAGCTGACGGAAAAGCCGCTGAAGAATCCTTTCACCGACACAAAGCTGTATCTCTGCACCTTCCGGCGGTATCTGGAAATCTGCCGTGACGGGCACATGATCTGCTTTATCGAGTTCAAGGGTTCCTTCCCGGACGAAAAAATTACGGAAGCCTTCCGAATGGCGGAAGAAGTATACGACCTGTCCATGTGCTCTCTCCAGTCCTTCGATTACGACAACCTGCTCCGTGCCCATGCCGCTTTCCCTGCCCTGAACATCATGCTCACCTGCTGGGAGCACAACACCGATGTGGACCGCTGTCTGGCTGATGGCTTCGACATTGACATGGACTACCGGAATATCAAAGACAGTACCGTGGCACAGTTCCATCGGGCGGGACTGAAGGTAGGTCTGTGGACAGCCAACACCAGAGAAGCACTGGATTTCTGCCTTGCCAAAGGAGCGGACTATATTGAGTCCGATGTGTTCGCCGATGCGGACGGGAACTGAACAGAGACAAAAATACCGTATCTCCTCTTTATGCAAGAGAAAGAAACGGCGTTTTTTCATATTCACAGCATCTTCGTCATCAGAATATCGTCCCGGTAAGTCCCGTCACGCATGCGAAAGGCATCCGGCCGCCGTCCCGTAATCTCAAATCCCATTTTGGTGTACAGCGCCAGTCCGCGCTGGTTACCGTCAGTCATTTCCAGCTCCATCTGCCGCAGTCCTCTCTCCCGGGAAATCCGGATCATCTCCTCAAAGAGCGCCGTGCCGATGCCAAGATTCCAGTAGGCCTGCCGGATGGCAATGCCCACCGTGGCTCTGTGCCGCATTTTCGCCTTCCGCATCAACTGCAGCGAACAGTTTCCCGCAATCCGACCGTTCACCATGCACACAATCATAATGCTGTTTTCTGCGGCAAGCAGACTTTCCAGCTTCTGCCGCTCGATTTCCACAGTTTCGTACACTTCATCCGCTGTCCGGGAAATAAACTCGGTTTCGGACGAAATGTCCCGCAGGAAATCCAGCATTTCTTCCGCTCTTTCGGGATCCGGCGGGACAAGCATCGCATCCGTCCCGTTTTTCAGTTTGATTTGTTTTGTTTCGTAAGTCATGTCTGCCTCCTTATACAGAATAAAGCATCTTCCTTCCACATTTTGAAAAGAAGATGCTCCATTATACCACATATGGTATGTTCTGTCAAGAAATATTATTCCACATTCTCCGCGGAAAAAGTGATTGTCAGCGCCATGCCGGTGCTGCAGGGCAGTTCTCTGAAATCCGTTTCGCTGCGGATAGCGTTTTCTTCCGTCCCCACCTTGTAGTACAGCACAATTTCCTCTTCCAGTACGATGTCCTCAGTGTTCTGCAGTCGTTCCTCCACCATCATAAGCGGTGCGGAAAACTCCGCCAGCACTGGAAAAGTATACTTGCTCTGTCCCGTTTCGCTGACCTGGATCAGATCTATTTCCGACTCCTTCACCCGCAGAACAATATCCCGCTCGGTCATTTCCTTATTACCCTTCACGTTCCCGGCACTGGTCCATTCCCCGTTCTCATAGAACCAGATCTGCAGGTTTACGGATTTCACCGAATCATCGGTAACATACGTAAAGAACATTACTTCATCATCCAGTATGTCCAGAACCTTCTTCGTTTCCGCAGAAAACTCCGTGGGGTAAATGGTCATAGGCTTGCCTGTGGTTTTTCCGTCCTCCTGTGTCGTGCCGCATCCGACAAGCATCAGCACAGACAAAACAATCAGCAGCAGTTTCATACGTTTCATAGGATTCACCTCACAGCACCGTATACGTACAGCTCTCAAAAATTCCCACCTCAGCCCCGGTCAGATGCCGGATTACATCTGCCAGCACATAACATACCGGGAATTCCGTATCATAATGTCCTGCTTCCAGAGTTACGATTCCCTCCTCCGCCGCTTCACCCGCCATGTTGTAGCCGGCATCCCCGGTGAGAAACACATCCGCTCCGGCAGAGAGCGCAGGATAGATAAAGTCCTTCCCGTCCCCGCCGCAGACCGCAAGTCGTTTTACCAGCCTGTCCGGATCCCCGTTCAGCCGCACCATGGGGAAACCGAATTCCGTTTTCAGTCTTTCCGCCAGTTTCCCAGCCGTTACAGGCGGATCCAGTGTGACAAGCCGTCCCAGTGTCGGTGCTTCTTCGTCCCCGAATACCCCGTCCGGCTGCAGTTTCAGTGCCCCGCAAAGCGCATCGTTCACACCGCCTTCTGCCGCATCCAGCCGGGTGTGGAAGGACAGCACCGTAATCCCGTTCTGCAGCGCTTTCAGCACATGGCGTCCGTGCACCGAATTCGGAGAGATGGATTTCAGTCCCCGGAACAGCATGGGATGATGGGTCACCACCACATCAAAGCCACCGTTTACCGCATGGTCCAGTGTTTCCGCTGTGGCATCCAGGGCTACCAGCACCCGTTTCACTTCCGCATCCGGATCGGGACAGACCATCATACCGTCGTTGTCCCAGGGACAGGACAGACTTTTCGGATATTTTTCGTCCAGTGCTTTATACAGTTCCCCAACCGTCATGTTCATACCATCCTTTCCAGCTGTGCAAGCAGTGCTTTTTCGTAAGCGGTGTCCAGTCCGCCGGCTTCTCTGCCCCGGATCTGCTTGGTCAGCGCCTTTTTGTGCCGTTCCATCCATGCCGGGTACAGCGGATCCTGCCGGTCCATTTCCCGTCCCGCAAGCAGTTCCCCTTCGGTATACACAACCTTTTCACCGGCAGCATATTCCGCCCGGATACAGCTGTACACCCGTCCCGCCGCCTGACATAGCACCTCTTCCCGGATCAAAAATCCGTCTTCCAGCAGGCTTTTCCGCAGTTCATATCCGCTGGACATGGGCTGCAGAATCAGACTGCACTTCTTCTCCTTCACATACGCCGACCGGGTCACAATGGCCGCAATCAGTTCGCCCCCCATACCGCAGATACATACATCGGTGACACCGTTTTTCTCCGGCTCCACACCGTCCAGTCCGTCGCACAGGTACAGTGCCAGTCTGTCGGCTACACCGTATTTGATGCTGTTTTCCCTGGCTCTGTCCAGAGGCCCTTTGTTGATATCCGAAGCCACTGCGAAAGAACAGATTCCCTGCTGCAGCAGCCAGATGGGAATATACCCATGATCCGTTCCAACGTCCACCGTCACACCGCCGGGCCGCACCAGTGAAGCCGCCGTTTTCAGCCGGTCATCCGGCAGGGAAAGGACAGGGAATACACCGTTTTCATTCATATTGTTCACCCAATAAAAACGGGCAGACTTGCATCCGCCCTGTTTTTTCTTTGTTTATTTCTTGGTTGCGAAGTATTCGTTCAGCTTGGCGATCAGCGCGTCTGCGTCTGTGCCGTGTACTTCACAGGCGTCTTCAATGCATTCGCCTCTGGATACCGGGCAATCCAGGCAGTGCATGCCGATTTCCAGGAAAAACTGACCTGCTTCTTCGTCAAAATCCAGAATATCACCGATAATGGTTTCTCTCGTTACTTCCATGGTATTTATACTCCTTTGCGTTTTGGTTTCAGTTGGCTTTTTTTACGTTGCTGACCGGATCCGGCACTGTTATCCGACGGATATCGGCACCCAGTCCCTGCAGCTTTCCGCAGATATCATCATACCCACGTTCAATCAATTTAATTTCGGAAATTTCTGTCTCACCTTCACACATGAGCGCAGCAATCATCACGGCAATCCCGCCCCGCAGGTCTGTGGCAATCACCGGTGCCGCTGTCAGCTGTGTAGGCCCTTCGATATACACGATGCGGCCTTCCACCTTGATCTGCGCACCCATTCGGTTCAGTTCTTCCACATACCGGAACCGGTTGTCATAAATGCTTTCGTTGATGTAGCTGACCCCTTCGGCACGGCACAGCATAGCCGTCATCTGGGGATGCATATCTGTGGGGAACCCGGGATACGGCAGGGTTTTCACGCTGGTCTTCCGCATCTTTGCACAGCCCGTTACGTGCACCGCATCGTCAAATTCTTCCACATCTGCGCCTACTTCGATAAGCTTTGCGGTAATGGATTCCAGATGCTTGGGGATGACGTTATTAATCCGCACGGAACCGGCTGTAGCGGCAGCTGCCACCATAAAGGAGCCTGCTTCGATCATATCGGGAATAATGGCGTAGGTACAGCCGTGCAGTTCTTCCACACCTCTGATCTTGATCACATCAGACCCGGCACCGGTAATATTGGCACCGCAGGAGTTGAGGAAGTTGGCGCAGTCCACGATATGGGGTTCTTTGGCCGCATTGTCGATGTAAGTAGTGCCTTCTGCCGTAGCCGCCGCAATCATGATATTCAGCGTTGCACCCACGGTAGATACATCAAAGAAGATACTGGCGCTTTTCGGCCCGTCTTCCGATGTGATTTCCACATAACCACCTTCGGTATTTACCACGCCGCCCATAGCTTCAAAGCCCTTGATATGCTGGTCGATCGGCCGTACACCAAAATCGCACCCGCCGGGCAGACCAACTCTCGCTCTGCCGAACCGGCCGAATTCCGCCCCCAGCAGATAATAAGATCCGCGGATTCTCCGTACCAGTTCATACTCGGAGGAACAGGGAATCACGTCCGTACAGTCCACTTCGTAGGTAGTCCGATCCAGCATACGGATCTTTGCCCCCATACCCTTCAGAATCTCGAAGGAACAGGTAATGTCACTGATGTTCGGTATATTTTCCAGAACGATCTTGTCTTTCACCAGTACACAGGCATATATGATGGGAAGCGCAGCGTTCTTGAAACCGCTGACTTCCACACTCCCCATCAGCGGTGTGCCGCCCCGCACCAATATTTTTTCCATGTCAAGTACCATGCCTTTCTTCCCCATCCCAATGGCGGACGGGCGCGTTTTTACCGGTGTTCCGGTATATTTATCAAAGCCGCAGACCAGCTTCCGATGTCTGATCGGATGCTGCGGGAAATATTACAAATTCAAACGATGCAACAGGCATAAATCGCCGCAACGATACAGCATATATTATAACAGGAATGAAACCAAATGAAAAGGGTTTTTTGCCATGATTTTCACATCCTTCATATTTTCCGGTAATTTCGCCTGCAAGCTAGGAGGTTATTTCCTCCATTTTTGTGTACAACGTACCATCCAGAGCACTATACACCAATTCTCCTGCTGTATCGGTCTTTACGCGCCAGCAGGGAATCAGACAAAAACCTTCATTCTGTGCCAGAAAATACAGAGAATAACACTGTTCCAGCCCCAGAACCATACACCTGCCGTTCGGTATATCTATACCGGCCAGTGTACGCTTCATCATAAACAGGATATTCGTAATATCAGAAAGCTGTGCAGTATAGGATTCCGCAAAGTTCATAAAGCACCATTTACCGGCCGCTTCTGTAACCACGCCGTTCTCCACCACACAGATCACGGAATTCTCCGTTACTTCCACACCATCGATTTGCCGCAGACAACGCACGTAAGTCCTGCCATTATCATAGCCGTGTACGGAAGCAATCACCGTCTCGATCTGCAGATTCCTCTGCAGCTGTTCGTCCTGACGATCCAGAAATGTCATGGCAGCCTGTGCAGCACTTCCGGATACTGAAAGCGGCGAAAGTCCTTCAGTCAGCTGCTCATATACCTGCAGAGAGCCGTCCGCGTGGTTTACAACACCTTCCGGTTCCAGCGAAGCATGCCGGTAATGAAACCCGAATCCATCGGTAAACTCTGTAATATCGCCGCTGTAATGCAGAAACAGCTGTCCTTCCGGAATGACAAATCTGCTCTTGATCTCGCTTCCGGTCAGCAGAACAGCGGTCTTTTCCTCATACTCACTGCCGTCAGATACATAGATAAGGCCATCCTCACGCCTCCGAGGCACCATATCTGCTTCCAGATATATTCCCTCGTCTGCCAGAACGCGGCACAGATCTTCCACAGCAGTTTCCGGAATCCGGTATACATTCCGATGCAGCACCAGCAGATTTGCTGCCAAAATAAACAATGCCAGACAGAGTACCGTAAACAGCACTGCCATAATCCTCTTCTGCCGCATGGAACATCACCTCCGGATCTGTTTCTCTTATTGCTTCCGGTACAAAACCCATACCGGATAGATACCATTGCTTTCAAAATCTGTCGGATATGTCAGAGTTACATCTGTGTAAAGTACATCTGTCTCCGCGATTCCCGCAAGAACACCGGTTTCCAGATATCCGGTATCAAAATCCCCCAATGACCGGATGGAAATAGTATACATATCTGCCAGCATCACCCGTTCGTTCACCACCTGCACGATCAGCGCCGGCTCACAGCCATCCAGAAGCAGGTTATCAAATGCGTACCGGAATACAATCTGCAAGATTCCATCTATCACATAAATTTCCGTCAGTATCAGTTCACCGTCTCCGCCCAGATAGTATGTGTGTATATTCCGCAGATTCTGCACAATTGTACAGGCGGCTCTCAGTCCGTCCATGGGTGTGTATCGCTCTTTGTATCCCACAAAATTCTCCAGTCGAATCCCGCCGTCAGCCCCTGCCGTATAGATAAATCTGTTCGACTGCATCCGGAAAATCCCGTGGGATTCAACAGTTACCTGTGTACCGTCATTTTCATCATGGGTACTGAGTTTATCAGGGTTAAAATCAAACTGTCTGAGCAGCTTTTTGAAATGATTCCGGTTTTCCTGAATCATAACGGCAGAATCCGGCGTCAGCAGCATATTGCGTACCCGCAGCCGCTCCAGAAAGACCGGTTCTGTATCTCCGCAGCCTTCCGCACCCAACTTAAACCGGAAAAAGCTGCCGGAAAAGCTTTTTGAAAAGGCCGTTACGGAAGCAAGCGTAGGATATTCCCGCCTGCCGTCGCAAAGATACCGCCAAATTGTTCCCTCCAGATCCTGCACATAGATCTGACAGTCCCCATAATGCTCATCCGGCAGCAGCAGAATCATCTCCCGTACCGGCATGACCGTTTCGTCATCCACCTTTTCCACACCACCGCAAAGCGAGGCCGCCGCTCCCTGAAGAACCATAACCGGCAGAGCACTGTGATAACGGATATATACAGCCCGTTTGCTTCTGGAAGCCATTTCCCAGTTCACATCCGTATCTTCTATGGGAGAAGCCATCAGTCCATCGGCAAGGCAGGGAGACAGCATTGTATACAGTTCTCTGACCACATTGTCTCCCACAGATATCCCGATTCCTTCCGGATCCGGCGAAATACCAATAAAAGCAGGGTATACATAGTCACTGGGAGAAGCCGCAACCGCTTCATCTTCCATATCGGAAAGCAGTGAGGACAGCGCAAAAGGCGGATCAGAATACAGCGTCCCGCTGGCGGCACTGTTCATGGCAATGGTCAGCACCATCAGCGCCAGCATCAGTGCAAACGACAGAACCACGCAGGCTACCAGTATTTTTTCTCCGCGGGACATGTGGTTTTTCCGCACAGAACCGCCTCCTTCCCTCTATAGTCTTCGTTATACCGCTTTTTCTTCTGTTTCTGTATTTTTCAGTCTGGTTACAAAAGGCAGTTCAATACGCACTTCTGTCCCCTCATTAAGCCGGCTGTTGATGGCGATACGCCCGCCATGGGCTTCCACCAGTTCCTTGGCAATCGCCAGCCCCAATCCGGTTCCTCCGGCATCCGATGTACGGGATTTTTCTACCCGATAGAACCGCTCAAACAGATGCTCAATATCGCTTTCCGGGATTCCCACACCATTATCCTTCACTGTGGTGATCAGATGGTCATTTTCCCGGAACATTTTCACATCTATCCGGCCGCCCTCCGGCGTATACTTGATCGCATTGGACAGGATATTGATCATCACCTGTTCCAGCCGCTGTCGGTCACCGGTTACAGCAGGCAGATCCGGTTCCGCTACGCAGGAAATCTCATGTCCGTGAGATTCCAGATCCGTCCGCATTACTTCACAAAGCCGTCTGACCGATGCAGGCATGTCGAAAGTTTCCACCTGCCACTTGGTTCGCTTGTTGTCCAATCGGGACAGCACCAGCAGATCCGATACAATCCGTGTCATCCGATCACTTTCAGAAAGAATCATATCGAGGAAATATTCCCGCATTTCCCCTTCCATTTCCGGATCGGAAAGAATGGTTTCCGTGGCTCCCTTGATAGAAGTCAGGGGTGTACGCAGCTCATGGGACACATTGGCCACAAATTCCCGTCGGCTCTCGTCCAGTTCATACCGTCCTGTCACATCATGGGCAATCACGATGCAGCCGGGCACCATTTTTCCGCCTTCTGCGTACCGGATGATCCCGAAACTCACGTCAAACACACGTCCGGCAAAAATCCGGTCACGGAAGACAAAGCCGTCCTTGGATCGTTCCACTTCTGCATCCGGTGAGGTAAGACGTAAGGTTTTGCCGTCCCGCTGCAGGGGAATATCCATTTCTTCCAGACAAACATCCAAAGAAGGGATCCCAGCTTTGTCAAAGGTATTTTCGTACAGATCCGCCGCGCTGTTGTTCCAGTGCAGCAGTTTACCGTTGGCAGCAAAGGTAAACACAGCATCCCGCATACAGGCCAGCACCGTCTGGAGCTTTTCTCTTTCTCCGGATACGGCATCCAGTGTTTCTTTCAGCTGGTCTTTCATATAGTTGAAATTGGCTGTCAGCACACCCAGTTCGTCACTGGAATTTACTTCGATAGGATGGGTAAAATCCCCTTCCGCCACCATCCGTGTCCCATGGGTCAGCCGCTGGATCGGAGAGGTAATGGCTTTTGCAAGGAAGAAAGAAAGTAGAATCGCAATCAGAATCCCCACAAACATGGCCTGCAGAATGATAGAGAAAATCACCTGATTCAGCTGCCGCACCTCTTCCAGTGAGTCTTTGATATATACAATAACCCGTCCGTCTTCAAAAGGCACAGCCCAATCGGCATATTCCGTACCACTGAAAATCCGGTTGTCATACCGTCCTGCCATGGCAGCCAGTATATTGGGCGTAATCGCCAGTTCTGTTCCCAAAAGGATGTCAGACCCCGCCAGCAGTTCTCCGTCCCCGTCCAGTACATAATAGTTCCGGTACGCATCGATCCCCAGAATACTGCCGTAGGAAGACAGAATCTCCTTCATATTTGTGCGATTGTTGCTTCCGCCGGCTGCTTGCTGCAGTTCATGGTACAGAATAGTACCTTCATCAAAGCACTCTTCCATCTGACTGCCAAACTGATTCGTGAAATAGCCGGAAACCCCGTTGATCAGGATGGCTGACACCGCACACATGACTGCGATAATAAAGATCAGCAGAATCAGCACGATCTTAAAATACAGACTTTTGAACATAGATAGTCTCCCCGGTGTGAGAGAAATTTTGTCTGGTCAGACTCAGTGTTTCGCCAGAAAATACCCAACGCCTCTTTTGGTCAGCAGATATTCCGGTCTTGCGGGATCTTTTTCGATCTTGTTGCGGATCCGGCATACCGTTACGTCCACTGTACGGATATCGCCGTAGTAATCGTCATAGCCCCAGATGGCTTCCAGCAGGGCTTCTCTGGAATAGGCTTTTCCCACATTTGCTGCCAGAAATGCTATGAAATCATAGTCCTTTTTGGACAGTTCAATGGGTTCTCCGCCTTTGGTAACAGAGTAGTGAACGGTATCAATCGTCAGTTCCCCTACCGTGATGGCAGCTTCTTCCGCCGGCAGTGCGCTGCGTGCCTGCACCACTTCTCCGGAACTGCGCCGGATATTGGCACGGATCCGGGAAAGCAGCTCCTTGAAGGAGAAGGGCTTGGTCACATAATCGTCCGCACCGGTATCCAGCCCCAGAATCTTGTCCTTTTCCTCTTCTCTGGCCGTCACGAAAATAATCGGCACCTGAGAAACCAGCCGTACTTTTTCGCACACTTCAAACCCATTCATCCGGGGCAGCATGATGTCCAGAAGGATCAGGTCATAGCCGCCCGTCAGCGCCTCTGTCAGTCCGGTCTCCCCGTCATAGGCACAGGTACAGTCATATCCTTCCTTCTTAATATTATAAGCCAGTACCTGTGCAATATTTTTTTCATCTTCTACAATCAGAATTCTTTTCTTTCCATTTGTTTCCACGATATTCCCTTCTTTCTTATGGCAGCAGTACGTCAGACCGGCACCATTCCGGATCTGCCGTCAGGTTGCAGAGCAGTGCCAGCATCCGCTGAGAACAGCCGTCCCATCCCACTCTTACTACTGCCGTGTCATTCTCCAGCATATATGCATACAGTTCTTCATACAACAGATCCGGGTCTGTGGTCTGGTTTACCGTGAAATCCGGTTCCAAAATCACATACCCCGCCTGCCGCAGCGCATCTCTGTCTGTGGTTTCTTCCGCAGGCATCACCAGTTCCAGCCGCCGGCAGCCCATGGCTTCCAGTCTGGCATTCACCGCTTCCGCCTCTTCTGCAGATCCGGCACAGATACCGCTGTTTTTCCAGAATCCGTATTCCCGCAGTTTCTCATCCGTCGAGCCGGCATGCAGAAACATGGTGCATACCAGACCGCTGCTTCTGACAATGTCTTCCGCCGGTATATACCCCTGCTTCTCATAATTGTCTCCGGTGACAATATAAACCCGCTTGATCCCATCCCCTTCGGGAACCTGTTCCGGTTCTGTACTGTCTTCTTCTGTTTTCTGTGTTTCCTCCGGTGTACGTTCCGGCACATACATAGCCAGCAGTTCTTCCATATTCCGTGAGGCACTTCCGTCCGACATCCGCAGGATCATATGTCCGTCTTCACTCTGGGTATATTCACAGACCAGCGAAAAGATCCCGGCAATCCATTCCCCGCTCAGATAAGTATGCCCGTTTTCCCGGAATACACTGATGTTCTCATGAATCAGACCGTTGACTACTGCCGTTTTGCTGCTGAACAGAACGGAGACATAGGTACCATCTGTGTGGGTCAGCAGCAGATTCTCCTCACCGCGATGCCAGGAAACCGTGATATCACTGAACATCCCCAGCATATCCGCCGGTACATGGTAGATCCCATCCTTAACCAGAAGAGGCGCTACACTGTCTTTATACCAGGCTTCATCGTTATGAAACAGGGTCGGCACGACAGCACTGTTTGCAAAAGTTCCCACACCGATAGCAATAGCAGCCAGTACCGCCAGAAGCGCCGGAATCCAGATCCGTTTCATGCCATTCTCACCCTTCCGTGATATATTCTTTCTCCGTGTGCAGATGGTATGCCACTGCCAGATCCACTACCATACCGTAGCTTCTGGTACCTTCCGCTGTTCCCTGCAATACCAGATAGGTATTGTTCACCGCATCACTGACTTCCGCTGCCGTATTGTCACGGTACTTGTCGAAAAATTCGCTGTAGCACTGCAGGTCATACCGTACCCGGCTGTCCAGTGCACGGACTACTTCATAATACAGCTCCGGTGAAGCCGTATACAGAGGAGACGCCAGATATTCATACATATTCAGATACCCACTGTACTGCATATAGATATCTTCCGAACCAATGCAGACCAGATAGGCCAGAAAATTCGCTTCGTTTTCTCTGGCAATGCCGCGCTGGTGCGCCATTTCATGGGCTGTGGTATATACATTCACAAAATAGGGATAGTTGGTATTCAGATTGGCTTCTCCGGTAAAGTAAGTATACATCCCGGAGATGTGGGTATAGGTCATCAGAGACGACAGAGTAATCTGTTTTACAGGCACGTGCAGTACCGGGAGAAAATCATATCGTCCCGCCAGTTTTTCATAGGAATCCAGACACAGTTCCACCGTCTTTTCGTGATCATAGGGTCTGACGGAACCTTTTTCTTCCACATAATGAACACCGTCCGCCAGAATGTTCAGCCGTTCCACCACGATCATGGCCGTTTCATACAGCTGCTTTGCGGAAACTTCCTGTCTGTCCAGCCCCAGCTTTCGATCCACAGTGGTTCCCCGGTATCCGGCGGCAAAAGTGGCAACAAACAGCGTGTACATCACCGCTACTATGGCCAGAAGCCCGGCGATCACCCGGACAGCATACCGTTTTCCCCGGGAAGCTTTCCGGACACTCACCACGATCAGTACAGTCGCCAGCACCGGAATCCCCAGAATGATGGTTTCCGCCAGAGAAAAGGGAATCCATCCGGTCAGATGCGCCGTAAGACTGCGAAAAAATATACTGATATTTTCGTTGAACCAATCCGCAAAAGAACGGTTAAAAACGAAAACAATATGACATACCGCCGCCGCCAGAGTCACAAGCCAGACAGGCAGACAGACCGCCGGCAGCCAGCGATGGATTCTTCTAAAGGTTCTCGTCCACATGGGGATCTTCCTTTCTCATCAGAGGAATTGCGTTTTGGCAGCAGGCTTCCGCCGCTGCCAGTATCGTTTCCCGTTCTCCGGTCACTGCATCCAGCAGCGCCAGCATATCTTCATGCAGCGGCGCCGTCAGAGCCATGTGCCGGCCGTCTTCCGGATGGGGAAAGCAGGTCAGATACGAATGGAGGGCGTGCCTTGTAATATAGGGGGACGCCGTACCGTACAGATCATCCCCGGTCACGGGACAGCCGATTCCGGCAAACTGTACCCGGATCTGATGGGTTCGTCCGGTAATGGGGTGCGCCATAACCACCGCATGTCTGCCGTTTTCCCACAGAACCGCATAATCGGTCAGGGCAATTTTGGCGTCCGGCATATCCGGGGTTGTTTCTTCTCTTTTGATGATGCTGTCTCCCACCCGATGCATCCAGGTGGTCAGCCGTCCGCTTTTCTCCGCAGGCACACCGTCCAGTACCGCCAGATAGGTTTTGGAAATCTGTCCGGTGGTCATATAGGTATACATTTTATAAGAAGCATCCCGGGTATTGGCGGTCAGCATACATCCGCTGGTATCCCTGTCCAGCCGGTTCACAGGCCGGAACACATAGGGCTTGTCCCGGTACCGCCACGCCAGCGCATTGGATACGGTATCCTTCTGATGGCCGAGGGACGGATGGGCAGGCATATCCGCCGGCTTGTTCACCACTGTGATCCATTCATCCTCATAGATCACCTCAAGGGGCAGCTCCACAGCGATGGTATACGGACTCACATCCGCTGCAGAATCTTCCACCTTCAGGGAAAGCACATCCCCTTCACACAGCACATACCGCACCGTCCGGAACTCCCCGTTGACCAGGATCCCGCCTTCGGAAAATTTCAGTTTTTTGATCAGATTGGAAGAATACCCCAGATCCCGCTGCAGTACCTCTCTGATGGTTTTCCCCGCCCGGGCAGCATCTATTCCCAGTTCCATGAAATGATTCTCTACCTTTTATTTATATAGTATATACTGCAGGCTGTCCGTACATCCTGCATTCAGTCGTCCAGTTCCCGCCAGTAGCTGTAATAGGCAACGATGGTACGTTCTTCTCCGCCGTGCTCCAGATCGGGTGCGGTAATCACAACACCTTCCAGGGAAAGCAGTTCCCATGCCTGCAGATCCAGTACATTGGCCCGCATGACCACATCCTGGCTGGCATATACCAGAAGCTCATCCTCTTTGCGGATGATGGAACCCTTCTTGGCAACCACTTCTTCGATGCCTTCGATCTTTTCCGTTACACATTTCAGGCTCCGGCCGTCCAGATAATTGGCCAGATCGTTCTTATAGCGCTTACTGTTGACATTCTTGCTTTTCGTCCAGTGTTTGCTCTTCTTAAACATATTGTCACCTCGAAATTGATGCATTTTATGCAATATGCCGAAATTTCAAAAAATTGTGAAATACTCTTGCATATTCCGTGATTTATGTTATCATAAATGAACATAGAGGATTCAAACTTGGACTCCTATGGTCTCCGGTAAGAATCATCTGTGGAATGGTCATCACCATTATAGCACAAAAGCTGCTCTGTGTGAATAACAAACCGTAAATTTTTACACGGAGCTGCAAATCCAACCAGAGAAAGCCCATTTTCAAACAGGGCACGGAGATGAAACTATGCTTCCGTTAGACAATTTATCAGAAGCGGCTGTCCGCGCACTTATTGACAGCGGCCGCTCACCGGAGAGTTTGTCGGTTGCACTGCAGATGGACCTGGATTTTGACGGCAATTTCGGGGAAAGCTGGCTTATTTACGACCCCGAAAAGAAATCTCTCATCCGGCTGCTCGCAGACCCCGACTCCATCCCCAAGGTCTCCCAGACCATGAAGAGTCATGCCCATGACAACTTTGAGAACTTCGGCAAGACCCCGCCGGCACAGTATGTGAAATATCTCGATGAATTTCCCTTCGATATATTTTCCGACATGATTATTGACACCTTCATGTCCTCCAACCGGCTGCTGATGCTGAAGCACGATGCACCGAAACCGGACACGGAAGGCCTGTCTCGCGAAGAAGCGGACAAAGCCATGGACGAATGGAACAAGGGTGCCGTCACCGAAATTGTCGGTTACTGTACCAACTCCAAGAGACAGAGACTGTTCGCATTCCGGGATATCGTGGAACGGATCTACAGAGGCGACAACATCACGGAAGAAGACCAGATCTTCGATCAGTTCAATGCCAAATGCCCCAAGTGCGGCAAGCGGTATGAGAATCAGTACCGGAAGATCTGTACCGCCTGCTCCAAAAAGGGCGACCTGATCACCCGTCTGCTGGGCTTCCTGAAACCCTTCAAGCTGCAGGTATTCACCGTCATCTGCTGTATGATTGCCTCCTCCGGTATCTCCCTGATCAGCCCGATTATCAACGGTCAGATTCTTTACGACCGGGTTATCGACTCCGACGGCGACTGGCATACACTGGAAAAACTGTTCATTGTGCTGTCCGTTATCGTGGGACTGGCGCTGCTCTCTCTGGGCGTCGGCATTCTCCAGAACCGGGCCAACGCAAGACTGTCTACCCGTATGACCAAGAATATGAAGCAGAAGGTATTCGACTGTATGCTTCATCTGTCCCTGCGCTACTTCAATGACAACCCTACCGGCCGTCTGATCAGCCGTGTAAACTATGACGCCGAAAGAATCCAGGCCTTCTATATCGACGGGCTGCCCCATTTCATCGTCAATACCGTCAATCTGATCGGCCTTACCATTTTCCTGTTCTCCCTGAACTGGAAGCTGACCCTGATGGTGTTCGTGCCTGTGCCGATTATCATCATCATTTTCCGGGTTATGCTGCCCAAGCTGTGGAGAATGTACTCCAAGCAGTGGCGTGCTTCTTCTTCCCTGAACTCCATGCTGGGCGACTCCCTGAACGGTGTCCGCGTGGTTAAGGCGTTCGCCAAGGAAGCGGAAGAAACCAACCGGTTCTACGGTTACTCCGAAAGACTGTACAACGCCAACCTGAAGGTAAACATCACCACCCTGACCATCTTCCCCCTTGTCAGCCTGCTGATGGGTATGTCCTCCCAGATGATCTGGGGCTTCGGCGGTCTGTCCGTTATGGGTATGGAAATGTCCTACGGTGATTTCACCACATACCTTGGCTACATAGGCATGATCTTCGGGCCTCTGCAGTTCTACTCCACCTTCACCAACCAGATCACCGATGTTATGAACGCCGCACAGCGTATGTTCGAGATTCTGGACATGGTTCCCGAAATCATGGACGACAAGGAAGCCGTGGATATCCCCGAATTCAAGGGCGATATCCAGTTCCAGAACGTCAACTTCCACTATAACCCCAACCGTCCCATTCTGAAGGACGTGAACATCAAGGTCAATGCCGGTGACAACATCGGACTGGTGGGTCACACCGGTTCCGGTAAGAGTACCATCGCCAATCTGATCACCCGTATGTACGATACCATCTCCGGTACCATCACCATTGACGGCATCGACATCCGGAAGATCAAGCTGTCCTGCCTGCGGAAGAATATCGCCATCGTGTCTCAGGAAATCTTCCTGTTCCGCGGCACCATCGCCGACAACATCCGCTATGCCCGTCCGGATGCCACCATGGAAGAAGTCATTGCTGCGGCCAGAGCGGCCAATGCCCATGACTTCATCGTACGGATGCCCGAAGGCTACGAAACCGAAGTCGGTACCGGTTCCAGATCCCTGTCCGGCGGGGAACGGCAGCGTGTCTCCATTGCGAGAGCTCTGCTGATGTCTCCCTCCATCCTGATTCTGGACGAAGCCACCGCCGCCATGGATACCGAAACAGAACGTCTCATCAGTGACGCTCTTGCCAAGCTGATCAAGGGACGCACCTGTATTTCCATTGCGCACCGTCTGTCCACCCTGAAGGACTGCAACTATCTGTTCGCCATCGAAAACGGGGAAATTGCCGAAGAAGGTTCTCCCGAACAGCTGATGGAAAAGAAGGGTGTATACTACAAGCTGTATATGCTCCAGTCCGAAGCTATGAAGAAGGTTCTCTCCGGTATGTAAGCCGGGATCGCCCACCGTTTTTCCACGACTTCCGGCATTACACGCCGTATGACGAGGTAATAATATGAGTACTGAAGAAAAGACCGCTGTTTCCAAGGTAGAGGAAACCAAGGATAAAAAGGCCGAAAACAAGGCTGAAAACAAAAAAGAAGAACTGAAGAAGACCGACAAGGCTGCTGAAGTTGCCGAAGATGAGGAAGAGGATGAGGACGAAGTCAATCCGGATGAGCTGTTCAAGCACCGGGAATCCATCAATCTGACTCCCGAAAACGCATGGTTCTCCGCTTCCGTCGGCGGACTGATCTCCCTGAAGATCAAAAATGCCGAAGGCGAAACGGAAGAATTTGAACGTGTGGTCATCCGCCGTTCCTTCCCCGTTACCGCTCCCAACGAATTCCTGTCCGTCCGTGAACCCGACTCCCGCAAAAAAGGCAGAGGTTCCGAAATCGGCATGATCCGGGATCTGGCCATCTTCGATAAGGACACCGTAGCCCTGATCAACGCTGAACTGGATCTGCGGTACTTCACCCCTGAAATCAAGAAGATCACCGCCGCCAAGGAAAAATTCGGCTACTGCTACTGGGAAGCCGATACCAGCGCCGGTCACGTTTCCTTCGTTCTGAACAACCCCTTCTCCAACATCCGCAAGCTGGAAGACGGCCGTATCATGATCGCTGACATGGACGGTAACTGCTTCCTGATTCCCGACCCCGAAGCCCTGGACCGCCAGAGCTACAAGGTTATCGAAATTTACATCTAAGTTTAACGTCGTCCCCTGGATCTGTTATCCAAACGGAGGTAAAAATCCATGAAACTCATGTACGATCTGCCACAGGCGGACAAAGCTGCGTATGATGCCGCTGCCGCCGGTGAAAAGATGATGTACTGCGTTCCCTTCAATATGCATGAGGATCGCTTTGTGGCAGGCTGGACGGTCGTTACAGATCAGCATATTTACTGTATTCTGGACGGAAAGATTCTGTCCGCCACCGACCTGTCCCGCTGTACCGTATTCTCCACGGAAGTGCTGTACGGCAACTGCGCCTTCTACGCCTGTATCGACGGCATCACCACCCTGGTCTGCCGTTTCCTTTCCGGCCGTAACCTGTCCCGGTACTCGGTACTGGTGAACGCCTGTGAGTCCCTGGCTGAAAAGCTGCGCAATAAAGAAGATCCCGGCGAACCGGTGGTCAACAACGAGCGCGAACGGTTCTGTCCCAAGTGCGGACGTCCCTTTGTTGCCGGTACCACCGTCTGCCCCTTCTGCCGTGACGCCAAGGAAGTTTACAAAAAGCTCTGGGGCCTGACCAAAGGTCTCCGGCTGATGCTGTTCTTCCCCCTGTTCGTATCCTTCATTACACTGGCCATCCAGTTCATTCTGCCGGCCATCCAGAAGGTAGCCGTAAACGATTATCTGACCAACAAGTCTATCTACAGAGAAGGCATTTCTCTTGCCGACCCCAATCTGCAGGCATTCCTGCTGATTTTCCTGGCCATTGTATCCATCGATCTGTTCCAGCGTGCTATCGGCGTTATCCAGAGCCGTCTGTCTGCCATCTCCGGTAACAAGTTTACCATGATGATGCGGACGCTGCTGTACGAAAAGATCCAGATGCTGTCCATTGCCTCCATCTCCAAGAAATCCACCGGTGACCTGATGGGTCGTATTACCGGGGACGTAGGCGTAGTGCAGGGCTTTATGACCGGGCAGCTGCCCTCCCTGTTCTCCATGGCCGCATCCTTCGTGCTGGCACTGGTATTCCTGCTGATTCTGGACCCCGTCATGAGTATGTTTGTATTCGTGCCGATTCCGTTCGTTGTATACCTGGTGTCCCGTTTCTGGAGCACTATGCAGAGACGGAACCGGAAGGGCTGGGTGCTGGGCTACCATGTAAACCTGTTCTTACAGGATATCCTGAACGGGATCCGCGTTGTCAAGACTTTCGGTAACGAAGAAAGAGAAATCGGCAAGTTCGTTACCCGCACCGACCGCGCCGCCCGCCAGAACGAATCCAACGCCAAGCTGTATGACACCATCTTCCCGCTGCTGAGCTTTGTAGTCCGTTTCGGTTCCTACCTGATCCTGTTCTACGGGAACTACAAGCTGTTCACAGGCGCCATGAACTACGGTGATCTGCACCAGTTCAACTCCTACGCCAACATCATCTACGGTCCTCTGATCACCATTACCTTTATCCCCCGTCAGGTTTCCGCATTCCTGACCTCTCTGGGTAAGGTTCTGGAAATCCTGGAAGAAGAACCGGAAGTTGCCGATATCGGCCTGCCTATCGATATTGCCATCGAAGGCGACGTATCCATCAAGAATGTAACCTTCGGTTATGACTCCTATAACCCCGTGCTCCAGAACATCAATCTGGAAGTCAAGAAGGGGGAAATGATCGGTATCGTAGGCCACTCCGGCTGCGGTAAGACCACGCTGATCAACCTGCTGATGCGTCTGTACGACGTAAATGAAGGGGAAATCTGCATTGATGACGTAAACATCAAGGATATCTCCCAGAACGCACTCCGTTCCCAGATCGGTGTCGTACTGCAGGAAACCCACCTGTTCTCCGGTTCCATCCGGGACAACATCAAGTACGCCAAGCCTCTGGCTTCCGATGAAGAAGTGGTTGCCGCCGCCAAGATGGCCAACGCCCACGACTTTATCGTAAACCTGCCGGAAGGCTATAACACCATGGTCGGGGAAAAGGGTTACTCCCTGTCCGGCGGGGAACGGCAGCGTGTGGCCATCGCCCGTGCGCTGATTCACAACCCGCGGATCCTGATTCTGGACGAAGCCACCGCCGCTCTGGACACCGAAACCGAAAAGCTGATCCAGGATGCGCTGAACAAGCTGTCCCAGAACCGTACCACCTTCGCCATCGCCCATCGTCTGTCCACCCTGCGCAACGCCGACCGGCTGATCGTACTGGACAAGGGCCAGATGGTAGAATGCGGCACACACCAGGAACTGCTGGATCTGAAGGGATTCTACTGGAAACTGGTTATGGCACAGCGTCAGGGTTCCGGCTTCCAGAAAAAGAAGGAACCTGCCAAGGCTGCCGCCAAATAAGACTTTATCACTGTACCACCCGGGGGAAACTTCGGGTGGTATTTTAGTCGGAAAGGAGTTGTTATGAGTAATATGTTCTGTTTCGCCGCAGACTGTGTACTCGGTGAGGAAAGCTGGTCAAATCCTGATGGATCCAATGAACAGTATGCCATCTGGCCCACTAATCCCCTTGACTGGTACGATATCCGGACAGAACTGCCTTATATGGCTGAAATCTGCTTGAATGACTGCACGGAACCCATTGGGAAAGAATTGATCCGCTATATCCGGCTGCATCTGGAACACACGGAAGAAATGGAGTTGTGGCGTCTGTGGATGGGTGAGGAAGAATATAAAATCCGCTGGTATGTGATCTCCATAGACGAACTAACGCCCAAAGATCTGCAGATACTGTATTCGATGCCGGATTTATACAGCATGAATACACACGATCCGGACGGTGTTACCCTGCCCTCCGAAAGACCCGTACAGCATTGTCTGATCATTACCCGTGAGCCCTGTCAGTGGGATGGTCACGGAGTAAAAAACTGGCGTGATTTATATCCTTCCACGTAAACAAGGAAGCTCAGAATACCACAAAGGAGGTACACCATGCCCGAATACTGGGATATCTGTGACGAAAACGGCATTCCCACCGGCCGTATCCACCAAAAAGGTACACCCATGAATCCCGGCGAATACCATATGGCTGTCACAGTGTGGATCCTGAACCGGAAAGGTGAGTTTCTTCTGTCCCGCCGGGTTCCTACCGCCAGACACAATGCCGGTTTCTGGGAACCCACCTGCGGCAGTGCTCTTGCCGGAGAAGACAGCCTCGCCGCCGCCTGCAGAGAAGTCCGGGAAGAACTGGGTCTGACACTGGATCCGTCTGCCGGTACTATGTTTGACCGCTACAACTGGCCACATCTGAACGGAAGCGGTATGGTTCACTTCTGCGTATGGGTTTTCCGCGGGGAATTCCCGCTGGACGAGGTGATTCTGCAGCCTGCGGAAACCTGCGATGCCCGCTGGGCGGACGAGGATACCATCCGTTCCCTGATCCGGGAAGGAGTATTCGTACCCTACAGCTATCTGGACAAGCTGTTTGCCTTCTGCCGCAATCTGCCAGGAGGATTGCCGGACTGAAAAAAGATCCTGTGGGAAACTCTGCTTTTTACCAAAGTTTCCATAGGAGAAAGGATAATTTATGACCACCAAAGATATCCGCCGCATCGCTCTGGAACAGTCTGCCATTGACGCCGGCTGCCGCCCGGAAGATTTTACTGCCGGCGAAATCCGCACCTGTATTTCCCGCCCCCATCCGGATGCCCGGAAATACCTGAAGCTGCCCCTGTTCTGCGATTTTGTCAGTTACGGTACCGGTATTGTGATCTCTGCCTGTACAGAAAAAATCGCCGCACTGGGACAGCAGTATGTGGAGGAGCATCCCTATCCGAACACTTTTGAAACCCCTTCTCTCCACCGGCTGACGGAACTGTTTGCCCCCTGGAACGCAAAGCCCTATTACATGGCGGAGTATTTCCTCCCCGACCCTGACCGGATTCCGGATCTGCCCTGCCCCTATCCCACCAAACTGCTGACGCCTGTGGATTTTACGGACCTGTACCGTCCGGAATGGAGCAACGCACTGGTGGAAAAGCGGAAAGAACTGGACAGACTGGGTGTGGGCGCCTATGACGGAGACACCCTGATCGGATTTGCTGCCTGCAGCGCGGACTGTGATACCATGTGGCAGATCGGCATTGATGTTCTCCCAGCCTACCGCCGTATGGGTATAGCGGAAGCCCTGACCAGCCGTCTGGCAAAGGAGATTCTGGCACTGGGCAAGGTACCCTTCTACTGTGCCGCCTGGAGCAATATCGGCTCCGTCCGCAACGCCATTGCCTGCGGTTTCCGTCCTGCCTGGGTACATCTGACCTGCCTGCGAAGCCGCAACTGAACATACAGAAAACCGACACCTGTGAAGATGCCGGTTTTTGTTTATTTATTCCATATATATCGTATCCAGATACGCCAGCCGATCCCGGAACCAGTCGTACAGGAACTGCACATGTTCGTCATAGCTCATGCCCGGATCCATCTGATAGGGGATGTACCGCTGGTATATATCCCAGACCTCATAGTTCCGCCGGAAGGACGCACCGAACTGTTCCTGCAGCCGTCCGATCAGAGAGGTACCAAGCTCGTTGTCCGCGTAGACATTTTCCAGCAGCGGACGCATTTCTCTGTACCGTTTTGCTACCGCTTCCGCGAAATCCTCGTGTTCAAACAGTGCCTTGAACCAGTTTTCCCGGTTCCACAGCCCCCTTGAACTGTCTCCGGAAT
Organism: Oscillospiraceae bacterium; assembly: GCA_015064285.1. Classification (GTDB taxonomy): domain Bacteria; phylum Bacillota; class Clostridia; order Oscillospirales; family CAG-272; genus UMGS1696. Next base: position 33,099 of record SVSN01000006.1, read on the forward strand.
CATCGCCCCGTCCTTTGATATTCAGATAAATCCGGTATCCTTCCTCGTCCACATGGGGACACACATTCCCGGAAGACAGGTCAAAGTCCCATACCGGCCCGGCATACAACTTGTCGTCCTTGATGAAATACCGGGTGGAGAAAGCGTTGCTGTCCAGATTTTTCGTATATTCCAAAGTCAGATATACATTGACAAAGGAATCCACATCAATATAGTCCCGGTACCGGTCAGAATCTTCTTTCAGAGCCTCTTCCATTTCTTCTATGAAGGTGTGCAGATATCTCTTCTGGGTACTGGAAATTTTTTCCGGACGATCCACTTTGAAGCGGACACCCAGTTTCTCTGTGCGGATGTAGTAACTGCCGTCGTCCCGGTTGCTGTCGGCTTCCAGAATCATTTCGTTGGCATCCGTATCCACATCCACCCGGTTCTCCGCATCGGATATGGCTTCCACCAGTTCATAGTTGCCGAGATATGTCCCATTCAGGTATACCTCCACAAAGGTTCCCTGGGGCGTATAGGGACAGCCCAGCGCTTCCGCCAGTGTAAACCCGATCCGTCCCCGGATCAGAGAATAGTCTCCCATGTTGGCCAGCAGACACCAGCGCTTGCCGGCATCCATACCGTACAGAGATTCATTGTATGGCAGTTTGAAGGAATACGGGAACTTGGGGCCGCCGGCAGTGGAATTGCCGCGTACCCGGATTTCACAGCCCCGGAAGGTCATCTCTTCCCCTTCTTCTCCCTCCGCAGGTACAAACCCCATAATGCAGGGCGAATAGCTATGCCCGATTTTACTGCTCACAGAGGATATGTATACTCTGGCCGTATCTCCCCGCTGCAGAGACAGATTGGATGCTCTCTCCAGAATCTGTGGATACAGAGCCTCGTACTGTGCCTGGGGCGTATTGTCATCGTACAGCATTTCCCGGATCTCCGCCTGATACGCACGGTACTCCTCCATGGCATCGCTGTCGTAACTCTTGATATGGTGAAGCAGATCCAGCGCATTCAGACAGGCCTGTTTTGCCGCAAACCGATCCTTGAACCGCCAGGAGGGATCTGCAGTTTCTTCTGCCGTATCAGTTTCCGGCAGGTTCTCCTCCGCCCGGCATCCCGAAAGGCTGACCACCATGACCAGCGCCATCAGGACGACCATGAGGCGGCATACCCGGGTCGTGATGGTACGGGTGCGGCGGGCGGTCTTCGTGAGGAGCGGTATGCGCACCTTCTCTTTCATGTCCTTCGCCCAATCGTCTTTCATAGGGTTCTGTTCCGTTGTTTCCCGTAAATTCATTGAATTCCTCCATATCGGTCATATATCGTCTGGCCTGTGTGGAGAACAGAGTGTAATAAGTACCCCGTTTCTGCATCAGCTGGCTGTGGTTGCCGATCTCGATTACCGCTCCCTTTTCCAGTACCACAATCTTGTTGGCCACCGTTGCGCTGGACAGCCGGTGAGAGACAAAAATCGTAGTCTTGTCTTCTCTCAGAGAGTCAAACTGGTTGTAGATTTCCTGTTCGGCAATGGGGTCCAGGCTGGCGGTAGGTTCGTCCAGAATGATGATATCGGAGTCCGAATAGAACGCTCTGGCAATGGATAGCTTCTGCCACTGACCGATAGACAATTCGATCCCGTTTTCTTCAAAGTACCGCATCAGCGGTGTGTCATACTGACTGGGCAGATCGGCAATAAACTGGTCCGCACTGCTCTGTCGGGCTGCATACTCGATCTCGTCCATACCTGCCTCTCTGTCCAGCTGTCCGAACTGAATGTTTTCCTTTACATTCACGGCATATTTGCCGAAGTCCTGGAAAATAATCCCGAACAGCCGATACAGATCGGTGGTATCATATTCCCGAATATCGTGTCCGTCCAGATAGATCGTCCCCTCCGTGGGGTCGTACAGTCGGGTCAGCAGCTTGATCAGCGTAGTTTTCCCCGCCCCGTTCAGACCTACCAGCACAACCGTGTCTCCCGGTTCAATGGTCAGGTTCACATGGTCGATCACGTTCCGTTCGGTACCGGGATACCGGAAGGAAACATTTTCAAACCGGATCTGGTGGCCGGTGTGGTGCATGACTTTTCTGGGTTCTGTCCGTTCGCCCAGCAGAGGTACAATGGTGATCTTTTCATTCATGAAGGTAATCAGGTTGTCAATGAACAACGTACCTTCATAAATGGAGGCTGTAGTGGAAATCAGGGTACCGATTCCGGATGCAATAGAATGAAGCGCACCGGTGTACAGGGAATAGTCACCCACCTCGTAGCGTCCTTCCGTAACCCCTTTGGCAATATACAGAAACAGCAGACAGTTCACCGTAGTGGTGAGAACCGTAGAAGCCATATGCCACAGTCCTTCGCCGACAAACAGTTTCCGCAGTCCTCTGTAGTACTTTTTGAACGTTTCGTTGTACCGTCCGATGAACAGTTCCGAAAGCCCGAACAGGCGCACTTCCTTGACCATATCCTTGTTGGTCATCAGGTTGGAATAATAGTTCATCTGCCGCCGTTCCTTGGAGTGGTGGCGCATATAGAAGAAGTTCTTCCGGCGATAGATAAAATTGATCACCGCCGTAGGAATACTCAGCAGCGCAATAAACCAGGGTGCCGCCGGGCTGACCGCTGCCAGTACCACAATAAAGGACACCATACTGATGGCAGTGGAGATAATGGTAAAGTTGGCGTTGATGATCTGCAGAGGACGGTTGCCGGCTTCTCTCTTGGCGTTTTCCAGCTTTTCATAAAACTCCGGACGGTCAAAAGAAGCCAGATCCACATCCTTGGCTTTGTTCATCAGCCGCAGATTCACATTGTTCACCACCAGTTCTCCGGCGATGTTGGTAACAATATTGGACAGCCGGCTGATCAGACTGGTACCGAAATTATAGGAAAACCGCAGAATCAGCAGTCCCGCTACCACCGAAAGCTGGCTGGGCATACCGTTTACCGCTGCCACATAGGCTGATGCCAGACTGTTCAGCAGCTCCTTATTGATGAAAGCACCTATTACCGGTGTTACCCCATTGAACACGGCCATAAAAACCATGAAAAACAGAATCCACGGTCTTGTGTCCCAGACAATTCTGAATATGTACAGAAGCCGGTGGAAGAATTTGGACACCACCCGCCACAGATACCCGGGAACCTCCCGCAGAGACTCCGGTTTCGGTTCTTTCAGCTTTTCTCTTGCTCTTTCCATAGGGCCCATGAATCCCTGAGATGGTCCGCCTCGTGCCATACAGTACACCCTCCCCTGTAAAAAGTCATAGTTCTCATAATACTATTATACCGCAGAAAAGATGGAATGTCAAAGGTTACCGCCAAGTTTCCCAATATTTCATGGTTTTGCACACATACATCCATTCTACCGAAACCATCTGGTGAAAAATTCATAAGAACTATTTACTTTCCATAAAATTTATGATATACTAACCTTACTTTCACAGCTATTTTTCCAAGAATATAAAGGAGACTGTCAGGATGCAATACCGTATTTTTTCTGAAAACGAATGGGTATATCCGGATACGGAACTGACCGGCGAGAACACTGCCATTCTCAATACACCCCGGGGTGCGGATGTGTGTTTTCAGGTACTGACCGATCATCCTCTGCGGGAAGAATCCATCACGGTTCAGTGGACGGGACTGGGGTCCATCGTTCCGGAAGTATATCAGCTCATGGGCGCTTATGTGGACGAAAACAGCCATGCAAAATCTCTGACCACGCTGGATTATGACAGCGTCAAAGACTTTGTCACCCGCCGCGCACCGTTCACGGTATACGACATGACCCGGCCGCTGGACAGCGGTCTGCTGGCAACGGATTTTGCCTCCGACAGAGCGGCATTCTATATCCGGCTGAACGTACCGGCAGATGTAGAACCCGGTCAGTATACAGGAACTGTGACCCTTTGTCCGGGCGAGGAAAAGCTGGTGCTGCCGGTCTCGGTGAAGGTGTACAAAACCGTTGTTCCCGCCAGAGAAGAAGCCGGTTTCCATATGATCAACTGGCTGTATTACGACAAGCTGGCCGAGCAGCACGGCGCAGAAATCATGACGCCCGCCTATCGGGACATCCTTCTCGCCTATTTCGACAACCAGCGGGATATGCGAAACGATTATCTGATGATTCCCAGCGGTACCCCGGTCCGGGATGAAACCGGCCGTGTCACAGATTTTGATTTTACCCATGCGGCGTATGTGGGGAATCTGGCCCTGAAACATGGCTTCCGGTATATTCTCGGCGGATTTGTAGCCCGTTTTGTCCGGTGGGACGATCCGGAACAGATGCTGCTCTGGGACAGAGAGGTAGGCGTAAGCACACTGGAAGGCTACCGGCAACTGAAGCTGTATTTCACCCGTGCCTGGGAGTGTGTCACTGCCAACGGTTGGCAGACACAGTATATGCAGTGTCTGGTGGACGAACCGCAGTTTCCCAACAGCCTGTCCTACCGTGCCCTCTCCGGCATCTGTCGAAGCCGTATGCCCGGCGTAAAAATTCATGACCCCGTGGAAACTACAGAAATCGGCGGTGCGCTGGACGTATGGGTGGTCAAACAGGCTGTATTTGAAAAGTATCTGCCAGAATACCAGGCACTGCAGGCCATGGGTGAGGAAATGTGGCTCTACACCTGCGGATTCCCTGCAGGCAAGACCATGAACCGGGTGATGGATCTGCCTCTGACTGTCAGTCGGCTGCCCTTCTGGATGTGTGTTCTGTATGACTGCCCCGGTTTTCTCCACTGGGGGTACCACTGCCACAACGAAGAAAGAGAACGCTCCACCTGTTATCGTGCAGGCGAAAACATCCGTTACCCTGCCGGCAACGCCCATGTGGTATATCCCGGTGACAATCGTCCCTGGTACAGTGTCCGCGGGCATCTGCAGCGTGCCGGTGCCGTGGATGCGGAACTGTTCCGTATGCTGCCTGCCGAAGACGCAAAAGCCCTGATCCGCCAGGTGTGCACCACCTTTGATCTCTACAACCCTGCCGCAGAAGCCCTGGAAGCCGTCCGCGTCCGGCTGCTGGAAATGCTCGGCTGATCTATTTGTCAACGAAAGGAAGTACTGTTATGAAAAAAACACTCATACTGCTGCTTGCCGCACTGCTTCTGTCCTCCTGCGGTCAGACAGCACCGGAGACAGCCCCCAATGAAACCACAACACAGGCAGACAACACAGTGGAAGAAACCGAACCGGAAACCGAAGACCCGTACCTCGACACCGTGGAAGCGGAAGACTTCGGCGGCCGGGACTTCACCATGCTCCTGCGGGACGAAGGCAGCGAAGTCAGCTGGTCAATTTTTGATGCCGTAGCAGAAGAAGCCACCGGTGAGGCTATCAACGATGCCATCTACAACCGGAATCTCTCCATCGCTGAAAAATACAATGTGGAAATCGTGGGAGATATGAACAAATCCTCTCTGTCAACGTTGAACACCGCCGTAAAGGCAGGCGACTCCACTTATGACGCCGCTTTTCTGAATACGTATGACAGCGGTTCCGCCGCGCAGGCCGGTTCTCTGATGGATTACGGTATGCTGTCGGATATCGACATGACAAAGCCCTACTGGGACCAGCGCTGTATCGCAGATCTGTCCATCGGCGGAAAGACCTACTTCCTGACCGGAGATATTTCCACCATCGACAAGAAGGCCACATGGATTCTGATGTTCAACAAGAATCTGATTTCCAGCTTTGCTCTGGAATCTCCCTACGATCTGGTGAACGAAGGCAGATGGACCATCGACAAGTTCCAGGAAATGTCCGCGGATGTATCCAGCGACCTGAACGGTGACGGGGAATGGACTGTGGACGACCAGTACGGTCTTGCCACCACACCGGATACCGTACACGGCCTGTTCTATTCCTGCGGCGGCCGCTATATCATCAAGGATGAAAACGACCTGCCCACCTTCGATATGGACATCGACCTGTGCACCACCATTCTGGAAACCGCCGGCAAGATTCTGTCCAACACCCAGAACACCCTGCTGTCCACCAACATCAAAGGCTCCGCTAACGTATTTCTGGATCTGCGGGACTGCTTCATCGAAGGACGGAGTCTGTTCTATGGAGAAGTTATGTTCCATGTGGCGGGACTGCGGGAAATGGCGGACGATTTCGGTATCATCCCCATGCCCAAGCTGAACGAGGCACAGGCGGAATACATCACTTACACCAATCCGGCCGGGCCCATGCTGGTGGTTCCCGTGACCACACCTGATCTGACCTGCACCGGTAAAGTACTGGAATCCCTGGCTTCCGCTTCCCACTACACCCTGACACCGGCTTACTACGACATCGCGCTGAAGGGAAAATTCGCCCGTGACGAAGACTCCGCCGCCATGCTGGATATCCTCTTTGCCAACCGGGTATACGACCTGACCCAGGCATACGGATGGGGTTCCATGCCGGCCTCCTTCCGGGATCTGGCGGTAAAGGGTTCCACCGACCTGGCATCTCTTGTGGCTTCCAAGCAGGGCGCCTTTGACTCTGCCGTGGACAAGTTTGTCAGTGCGTTCACAGATTAAAACCAAATAAAATCAAAAGCTCTCCGGAAACTGTTTCTGCAGTCCCGGAGAGTTTTTGTATAGTTTTATTCGTCCGCCTGTACAGGATACGGCTTTGACGAGCACGCCAGGGTGATCCCCTCTCCGTTCTCATCCGGGAACGGGGTACGGAAGTCACCGGCATACTTTGCTCTTTCCGCCGGATTTTTGAAATCGGGAATATCGTAGGATTTTCCGTCTTCCAGCGCACTGTACCATGCCAGAATCCCCGCCGCCGACAGAGCTACAGAACGGTATACGTCAAAGAAAGGCTCGTATTCGCCGTGCAGGTAGTCGAGGAACCGCTTGCTCAGCAGGAAATCACTGCCGCCATGACCTGCATTCTTTTCGGAGTCACTGCGTACAGCCGGTCTGGCATCGTATGTTTTTCTGGAAGCTTCCCCTTCCGGCACTGCCCAGGGGTTGTAGCGGTACAGAACCTGATCCTGGTCTTCTCTGACCGTTTCCAGCGTACCGTTTTCGCAGGCAAGCCGGAACCATTTGCAGGTAGGCCCAAGGGAGGCACAGGCAGTGGTACGGAAGATACAGCCGCTGTCCATTTCGGTCAGGATCACAGATCCCACGTCCCCGCGTTTGGCGGTAGGATACTTCCCCATCACATCCGGCGCAAAAATAGCCTTGGCATTAACCTTCTTCGGCATGGTACCCGTAATGCTCATCAGCACGCCCAGGTCATGCATATTGTAGTAGGTACGGGGCAGATACCGCCGCCAGTGATACCTGTCTTCCGGCGGAATATGAGGAGAGGTGCCGGGGGGACTTACATGGAAATATTCCCCTTCGCCGTACAGCACTCTGCCGAAGGTACCGCCCTTGTACAGCCTGTCAATCTCCTGACAGCCGTACATACAGGGCACATTGGCGCCCAGCATATATTTCCCGGTGCTGGCTTCTGCCGCTTCCACCAGTGCCACGCATTCCCCCAGTGTCGGTGCAGCTGTGGTTTCGCTCAGTACGGATATACCTTTTTGCAGCGCCGCAATGGCACATTTTGCGTGTTCGTGGAAATAATTGCACAGCACCACAGCGTCAATACCGGTCTCCAGCAGTTCTTCATAGCTTTCGCACACCTTTGCCGCCGGCGCAATCTCCAGTGCCGCCTGTACCAGTGCCGGATCCTTCTCAAACACAGCAGTCACTTCCGCGCCGTCCAGCAGTGTGTAACTGCGCACGTATTCTCTTCCGCGGTTCAGACCCATGATACCGATTCTTACCTTTTCCATACTTCTCCGTCCTTTCTGTTCCCGGAAAAACCGGATTCTTAATGACAGTATACACAAAACCGGACCCATTGTAAATAGAAAACGGAAAAAATACAATATTTTCCCAAGCAGATACTGTATATCCGAACCGCTTCCGGCACATCCTACAGGTATCTCTGTACAGAAAGGAGAACAAGGATGGAACACAGAAAAACAGCGTACCCGGATCCCTTTCAGGAAAAACTGGAATCCTCTCAGGAACTGCTGGCGGAAATTCACAGGAACCTGACTATGGGTTCGGAAAACCTGACAAACGTGCTGCCCAAAGTCAGAGACAAATTCCTGACCCGGGAGATCACCTTTCAGCTGGAGGAATACGCCGCCCACACCCGGCAGGCAGTCTCGCTCATGTCGGAATACGGCGTCACCCCGGCCAAAACCAGTTTCATGAAATCCCTCATGTCCAAGGGCGGCATTGCGCTGAACACCCTGATCGACCCTTCTGACGGCCACATTGCCGAGATGATCCGCCGGGGTACCAATCTGGGCGCATCGCAGCTTGCCAAAACCGTGGACCGTCTGGCCTATCGGGGCTGTGACGACCATGTAGTCCAGTTCGGCCGCTCCGTAGTGGATTTCGAACGCACAGGCGCCGACCGGGCGGGAGAGTTTGTCTAAGTAAGAAGTAAGAGGTCAGAAGTAAGAAGTATCAACGGACAGCAGAGCGGTTTTCCGGCTGACAGAATGATGCAACTGTCTGCCCAAGCACCGCTCTGCTGTCTTTTCGTTACTTCTTATTTCTTATTTTATACCTCTTACTTCTCCCACACCGTTCCCCGCATACGGTAGGCGGCGGCTTTAACGTCACGCAGACGGGGAAGATCCAGAAAACGGGCACAGTCGGTGAAGAAGCTGGAGAATACCGCTTCCACGCCTTCGGTTGCCATCTGGCAGTACAGAGCAGTAAGGGCACTGTCCAGATCCACCGTTTCCGTTTTCTTTCTGATCATCAGGGCACGAAGGATGAATGCCGCGCCGTTCTGCTGGCCGGTAGTTTTCAGGCCGCTGATGTCCCGGATGTCAATCACTTCATCCCCGATCCGGATCACTCCCAGCTCATCCACTGACAGCCGTTCCGTGCCGCTTCTTGCCGGGTAGGAAGAAAAACCTTCCCCGGACAGCACACGACTCTGCCGCCACAAGCCCGGGTCTTCTTTGGTTTCCATACCATCCGGCGGCACATTCCCCATGTTTTCTTTCCAGACAGTTCCCGCTTCCTCCGTGGCGTCGGAAATCCGGAAGTCATCCATACGGTACACCCGGTCGGCCACGCCCAGATATTCACCGCTGCCGCCGATCACCAGAATGGACGACACCCCTGCCTCAGAAAGTTCCCTGACCCTGTCGGTATATGGCGTGATGGGTTCGTGACGGATCAGGGCTTTCATCATCCGGTCACGGATCATAAAGTTGGTGGCAGACCGGTCTTCGTCAATCAGCAGCAGCTTCGCTCCGTCATGCACCGATTCCAGAATGTTGGCCGCCTGGGAGGTAGAGCCGGAAGCATGCTCCGTGGAAAAATCAGCCGGATCGCCGCCGGGAATCCACCGGATAAAGGGAGAGATATTAGCCCTTTTCACGCACCGTCCGTCCTCTGCCGCAATCTCCATGGCCGTTTCATCGGTGAGCACCAGTTCCCTGCCGTCCCCCCGGACATGGTTGTAAATCCCGGCGGCAATGGCATCCAGCAGGGTGGATTTTCCGGAGTAGCCGCCCCCGGTGATCACCGTCACCCCCCGGCGGATACCCATACCCTTCACCCCGGCCACTTCAATCTCGTCCGCCGGAACCGAGGTAAACGGAACCGCCGAAAGCAGCGGCCCGCCCAGATTGTTCCGGGGCAGAATACTGCCGTTGGCCAGAAACACACAATACCCGCTGTCCTTCAGGAACGTCCGGATCTGCTCCTGTTTTGCGGTCAGTTCCAGTGTTTTTTCCAGTTCCGCCGGGTCAAAATCCGCAATAAACCGTTCTATGGCATCCGGTAGGTCGGTGCAGAGCATTCTGATGGCTTTCTTCAGCTTCCCGGCAGGCAGCTGCACCTGGATCCGGATGCACAGGCAGGGACGGGGCGGTGTCAGCTTTTCATCCGGCAGCTGCAGTACCCTGCATCCGCTGATGTTTTCATAGTATTTGGTCGCGCACCGGGCAAAATACGCACTGTTCCGGGGCAGTACCGATGCGTCCGGGCGGTGGACATAATAGAATCCGTTTTCCTCCACGGGACGGCTCCGGTTGTCCAGCTCCGCATTCAGCGGATCAAAGTATCGGGCAATCCGGCGCAGGCAGTAGTCCGCGGCAGCCGTGGTATAGGGATTGGTGTACACATAGTTCACCGGCAGCTCCTCTGTGCCGTCATGCAGCTTTCCCGACAGCTCCGGCGGCAGGAATCTTGTCTCCGGAATCCCTACCACCACGGAGGGACAGCCCTTGTGCATTTTGTCCGGCTCCTCCAGGGTATAGGAAATGTCGTCCTTCCAATAAGTAGAATCCTGTTCCCATTCCGGTTCCCGGGGAAGTGCTTCCGGATCCTCCGGCGGCAGGTACATATACAGCATCTTCCCGGCGTACACCGAAATGTTTCTGGGCGGCGAAGCTTCCCTGTCCTTATACTGATAAGTAGTCGTGTTTTCTTCCATCTGCAGGAAGTACCATTTCAATCGTTTCAAATAGAAATTCTCCTTTGTGTCCTTGTACAGTCTGTCGAAGGGGATGGAAATCCGGATGTCCAGCCTCTGCGGCGCATTCCGGCTGCTGGGGGAGATCTCGTAGGACACATCGTCCTGCCAGTAGACCGGTTCCCAGTCGGTGTATTTTTCGTCCGTTGCCGGATCGTATACCTGCAGTACCCCATTGTACATCCGGGCGTAGCTGCAGTTGTCCCCTTTCAGAATCGCAAATAATCTTCTCGTAAAGGCTTCCTCCTTATGCTTCTCTCGTGCTGGTTCTGTGTCCCCGGCCGTTTCACGGCAGCAAAAAACACACCCGTGCCGCTTCTGTCCGTTGGTATCGGGCATGGGCGGCATACCGGGTGTGCCTGTGGGAGAAAAAACACACCCGGGGTTCGGATGTGTGTCAGATTCTTATGAAGTAATCCTGTTTAAGCTGCAGTTACGGCGCAGGCGACACAGATATCCGAAAACATATTACCGTTTTTCATAATCATTCGCCTCCGTTTCCTTTGAAATGGGTTTCCCGGATCCCTCCGGGTGATTTTATCATATCACACACTATGGCATATGTCAAGGTGTTTTCAAAAATTTCTCAGAACACCGGAAAAACCAGTCTGCCTGCTTCATCCGCATGAGGTTCCAGCAGCCGGATATGGCGGTATGCCGGAAATCTTGCCAGACAATTCCGCAGGATACAGAAAAGTACCTTCTGCATTCCCGGTTCTTCGCCTGTTTTCACTATGCTGCTTTTCTCCCGGAGAAATAAGAGCATCTGCTGCCGGTATCTTTCGATTTCCGGCAGGGCAACCGTCTCCGGCAGTTCCGACAGACAGAGATAAAAATACCACATGGTCTGCCATGGCCGTTTTTTCTCTCCGTAATGCCGGTGAAATACGCCGATTCTGTCCCGCAGCCAACCAATGTTCTCCGGACATACCGTTCCCAGATACCGCAGGGCAATCAGGTTTGTATCAAAGCATTCGCCCATGCCGTCATCTTCATTTGCAAAGCAGGTGTGCCGCAGCCGCGCTACAGTCTTGTCATTCATATCCTGCACATCCGGGTGTTCCGGCACAAGCAGCGTCAGCAGCCGCAGGATTTCCAGTTCATATCCGTTGGCGGACAAAATATGGGTAGCCGGCAGCTGGCCGAGAATGGTACGGTATTTCTCTCCGCCATGATAAGGGGGAATCATATACTCAGGGTACAGCCGCCTTCCTCCGGTATCCCGGTTCCCCGGAAATCGAACAGCGGAATAAAACCGTGCGGCAGTCTCTCTGGATGACCGTGCGGAGAGCAGCAAGGACACCAGTTTTTCCCGCTCCGCTGCCGGAATAAAAGCCGTCCCCCTGCAGAGTATCCGGTAATTGGTCTGCACCATCGCTTCGTACGGTGTCATGGGTTTTCTCCTGCCGCCAGTCTGCGCACCGCATTTTCATTTGCCGCCAGCGCGCCGTCCGTTTCCACCGAAAGCCTGCGCAGGTTTTCCATCACATGATCCAGTTCCTTGTCCAGCTCCTGCACTTTCCATCGTGCGCCTCTTATTCTGTCAAGCACAGCAAAATCCACAAAAATCCCGTCCCAGAAGAAGTCCGCAAACCGGGTGAATTCGTCAATCTCCACCTGTACATCCGCATACACCGCCACATCCGCCAGTTCGGCGTGAAATTCGCTGAGCAGCTTTTGCAGAGACTGGCTCATGCTGCCCGCTTTGTCCAGATGGTCGTATTTCGCGATATCCGCAAGAAGTCCGCCGCCGCCCCAGGCATCCCATCTGCCCAGATTTTCCGCATCACCAAGTTCTCTGTCGATCTGTGCCGCCAGTGCTTTCACCCGTTTTCCGGCGGTACAGGCTTCGTCCACTTCTCTTTTCCGCGCTCTGATCCCTTCCGCTTCCTTTTCCAGCCTGGCCAATTCTTCCGCCGCAGGGCCTGCCTGTGCCCGGATCTGCTGTTCTCTTTCCTCCAGACACTGTTCGTATTCCCGCTTGGCTTTTTTCAGTTCCCGCAGCTGTAGGGTAATCTCCTGGGTCTGCAGGCCGATTTCCGTCAGCCGGTTCTGTGCGTCCTCATATTTCGCCAGAGCCGCCGCCGCTTCCGCCTGTTCTCTTGTCAGTCTGTCCTGAAAAGTATTTTTCTGCAGTCTGGCCAGAAAGCCCTTCAGCGTCCGGCCGGTCAACTCCTCCACATCCCCCTGCTCTTCCGCCGCCTGCCGGGCATATATCTCCATACCGGTCTGCAGTTCTCTTTCTTCCTTCTGCAGAAGCCGCAGCTTCGCTTCCAGCTTATGCTTCTGATGCAGTTTTGCCTCCAGCTCCTGCAGTCTCTCCCTGTTCTCCATATAATCCTCCCATCTTTTATTTGACAGCAGTATACCACATTTCCCCTGCATTGTCAACAGGACACCGAAAATTTGTTCCGTACTCATACCAAAAAAGAACGACCCACCATCATCGGCAGGCCGCCCCTTTTCATATACTTCTTATCTCTTGCATCTTATCTCTTATTTTTCTTCCAGTGCCTTGAACAGTTCGATAACATCATTGATGTTCTTTGCCTGTGTCTTGGTTTGGGATGCGTAAAAGGATGCCCATTCCTTCACATTGCCTCTGGCCAGAAAGTCCAGCGTGTAGGTAAAGCCCCACTTATCATAGATTTCCGCAAAGTCAGCGGTACGTCCCTGCACCACGATATCGATCATTTCATAAGATGCTTCGTCACGGGTATACTTGGATTTCAGCGCCACTTCATAAACGGCGGGACGGATCTGCTTATACCCTTCTGCTGCCATAGCCTCCAGAATCAGAGATGCATACTGCAGACCTTCTTCATTCTTCACAATCGGAATCCCCACCGCAGAGGTATGTGCAGTAGCGTGGGTATAATGCTCATCCTGGGTTTCATCCAGTTTGACAACGGGCAGAATCCCGAAATCCTGTTCCATATCCCGGAAGGTGCTGGAAGATGCCTTCAGGCTGTTCATCTGGAACAGTACTCTGCCTTCCTTGAAAGCTTCGGAAGCAGGTGTACCGGTTTCATCCATAATGATGTAGTCGTTGTCAAAGTAAAAGCTCTTGAGCGTATCAAAAATGGCTACCATCCGTTCGGTATTGATAGCTTCCACAGGATACCCGTCGGCATCACGGCTGGTGACCGGCTGGTTCCAGGCAAACTGGTACACAAATCCAAATCCGCAGGCCTGTCCGTAGCCAAACTGATCCTTAGTGAAATCCATGGCACCATCGCCGTCCAGATCCGTACCGGCAATGGAGCAGAGCTCCTTCATTTTGTCAATGGTCCACTTGCCTTCCTTGACCACAGAATACAGATCATCATCTCCGGTCAGGTCGATCAGCAGCTCCTTGTTGAAGTAAATGCATACATTGTCATAGTAATTGTCCAGATCATACATCCCTACGATCACATAGGCGCGTCCGCCGATGGAATAGGCTTCGTTTACCTTCTGATACCACCAGGGCTTGGCAAAATCGATGTATCCGGCTGTAGAAATATCCGCCAGGTACCCGGCAGCGGCAGAGTCACCCAGATGCTTGTAATGCCATATGGCAACCTCGCACATATCGTCCCCGGCCTGTACGGCATTGTTCAGATCGGTAGCCTCTGCATCCGGTGCCAGGAACGGTTCGGAAAACTTCACATTGAACCGTTCTTCAATGGTAAGGTTCCGTTCGTACACAGCATCGGATACCACATCCCCTGTCTGTTCAGCCATATACACACCGTCAGCATGGCTGACACAACAGTTTCTGGTATAAATCCTGTAGTCTGCACCGCCGTAATCCATATCCGGCAGGTTATCCGGAATCTCGGTTTCAGCCGGTTCCGTTTCTGCCGCTGCAGTATCAGCCGCCAGAGTTTCTGTTTCCGCAGAAGTGTCCGAGCAGCCGGCAAGGGCAGACGCGATCATCAGAAGTGCCATTAGAAAAGACAGTTTTTTCATACGTTCCTCCTCTGTATTTGCTGTTTATACTTACTGGATTATATGTATTGTAGCACAAACAGCATCATAATGCAAGAACCTTTCGGTTAAAATGGTTATACAGTCAATTTTTCAGACCGTTTATTTATTGTGCCGTAGAACCGCAGGGTTACGGTTTCGCTGCCCGGTATATTACCCATTTTGATATGCAGAAAAATTTTACAAAGTATTTCCCGTTTTGGCACAGGCAGGTCACAACCTGGCCGCCGCAATGATTGACAAATCAAAGGATATTTGGTATAATAAAGACAGTTCCGGGCGGAATATCCGCCGATGTCCGATTCCAAAGGAGGCTGTCGTCATGTCCATCAAAATTGTTCAGCTGACCCAGAATCAGCTTCTTGGCTATCTCAGCGTAATCCGTCAGAGCTTTCATACCGTAGCGGAAACCTACGGCCTGCCGGAAGAAAACTGCGTTGCCAGCGGCTCATTTATCAAAATGGATCAGCTGATGGGAGATTTCCGTCGCGGCGTCAAGCTGTTCGGCTGTCTTTGTGATGGAACCTCTGCCGGATATATGCAGCTGGAAATGACCGAACCCGGGAAATACACGCTGGACAAGGTCGCCGTTCTGCCGGAATACAGAGGACAGGGACTGGGTATACAGATGCTGGAATATGCCACACGATATGCAGTCAAGCACGGCGGGCTGACCCTGACCGTATCCGTATTTGCCGCCGATGAGAGCCTGATCGAATGGTACCGCCGCCATGGTTTTGTCCTGCGGGATACCGTAACCAAACCGGGACTGCCTCTGGAAGTAGCCCGGCTGGAAAAAGATCTGCGCGGACTGGAAGTGGACTGATTCAGTCCATAGAAAACGCAATCCTGCTTCGGCGGGATTTTTCTTTTCCCGGACACTGCTGCATACAAAAAACAGACCTGCCATTTGGCAAGTCTGTTTTCTTTTCGGAAATGTCAGATTTTCATGATACCCAGTACATCCAGGATGGAGGAAACCAGAATCAGCACGATACAGATAGGCGCTACATACTTGATAACCACCACAAAGAGCTTTTCAGACTTGAACTTCCCGGTCAGAGAAATTTCGTCGATCAGGGTCTTGGGCTTGATGAAATATCCCACAAACACACAGGTCAGGAATGCTACAACCGGCATCATCACACTGTTGGAAATAAAGTCGAAGAAATCCAGGAAAGGCATGCCCAGAAGCAGGATATGGGACCATACACCGTTGCCCAGAGAAGAAGGAATGCCCATCAGCAGGCAGTAAACGAATACCACCACGCAGGTGACCTTCCGGTTCCAGTGGAATTTATCCTGAAAGAAGGACACCACGGTTTCCATCAGAGAAATGGAAGAAGTCAGCGCCGCAAACAGCACCAGCAGGAAGAAGAGAGCACCGATAACCGTACCGCCCTTCATGCTGTCAAATACCTTGGGCAGGGTGATGAACATCAGGCCGGGGCCTTTGCCCAGTGCCGCTTCATCCCCGCCGGAGAAGGCAAATACAGAGGGAATCACCATGAGTCCTGCCAGGAAGGCAATACCGGTATCAAAAACTTCAATATGGTGTACAGACTGTTCCAGATCCACATCCTTCTTCATGTAGGAACCGTAGGTAATCATGATACCCATGGCAAGAGACATGGAATAGAACAGCTGCCCCATGGCCGCCAGAATGGTAGTAGCGGAAAAATGGGAGAAATCGGGAATCAGGTAATACTTCACGCCTTCCAGTGCACCGGGCAGGAACATGGAATATACAGCGATCACCAGTGCCAGCACCACCAGCACCGGCATCATAATCTTGGAAACCTTTTCGATCCCCTTGTCCACCCCCAGCAGCACAACGACTGCTGTCAGTGCCATAAACACGAAGAACCATACCAGCGGTTCTCCCACACCGGAGATAAACCCACCGAAATAGTCATCGCCGGCTGCGGTATGTGCATCTCCGGACAGGTATACTGCCAGATACTTGGTAACCCAGCCGCCGATTACAGAATAATACGGCAGAATGATCATGGGAACCAGCGCCGCCAGATAGCCTACCCAGGCAAAACGTTTGTCAAGGGCTTTGAATGCACCTATAACCGACAGACCGGTCTTCCGGCCCAATGCGATTTCCGCCGACATCAGCGCAAAACCGAATGTCAGTGCCAGAATCAGATATACCAGCAGGAAAATCCCGCCGCCGTACTTTGCCGCCAGATAGGGGAAACGCCAGATGTTTCCCAGACCCACGGCAGAACCGGCAGCCGCCAGGATGAACCCCAGCTTACCGGTAAAGGAACTGCGTTTTTCGTTCATGTTGTTTTCTCCGGATCAGAATGAATTAAAATATGCTTCTTATAGTATACCATAAATCGCCTCTGTTTGCAATGAAGAAAACAGAATTCATGAAAATAAATGCTGTTTTTCATGAACACGCAGTCTGTTTATTCCTGTTCCAGCGAAATCACAATCCCGCCTGCGGTAATGCTTACCACCTCATCCACCGGCAGTTCTGCGTCAAACATCATGATACAGTGGCCGTAGTAGGGTTCCTCATGCCCATCCGTACCGCCGCCTGTGTTCAGGCCGCTGATGGAAACAGCAGACTTTTCGTTTTCATCGGCAGGACGCCATGTACCGTCTTCAAGCAGGCGGAGCAGGCCGTATTCCGCGTCTCGGATGAATTCCTGTTTATAGGTAATCACGGTTCCGTCCCGCAGGGTCACGGCAAATCCGATGGCATCATTGCCCATGATCAGAGCTTTATTCTCTGCGTCCACCTTCCAGTACACACCTATGCTCAGGGGAGACATACGAACTTCATACACCTGTGCGGGAATCCGCACCAGATCCGCTTCCGTCCGTTCTTCCGGTAGAATGGCAGGATCCACACCAAGCAGATCACCGGTCACATCCACCGGAATCACACGGGTAAGGTCCTCATAGTTCAGGCTGAATGCCAGCGTCCATTCCCCTTCCAAAAACATGGTTTCCGCTGCGCCATTCTCTTCCCATACCCGGATTCCGCCGCATTTCACAGCATATTTGGACGCCATCACGCCGTCCCGGCTCTGAATGGACATTTTACAGGAGAAGGTTGTACTGCCGTCCGGGTTTACCGTTCTTGCCAGCTCGCCCCAGGAAGAGCCGTAGCTCGAAAGACCTTTTTCCCAGGGCAGACCGGTAGGTTCCAGCTTCAGATCCAGAGAATAGCTGTCCTCAGGCAGTACAGTGTCCGCTCCCACGGTCAGATCCACGAACACAACGGCTGTCTGGCTGTCACCCATGATTCCCTTCAGTTCCAGATCGATTTCCGCCCCGGAAGAGCGCTCTGCCACATTGTCCGGCATGGCGGTCATTTCGTCCAGCATGGTGTGCCCGTCCCCGAAGGCTGCTTTCAGATAGAACGAAAGATCCACCGGGGCAGCCGCATTCACCGTCACAAGCATAGCCGCAAACAGCAGCAGTGCCACCGGAAGCACAATCCATTTTCTGCGGACATGGTGCTTTTTTTCCTGGCCCGCCGCTTCCTGTATATACATATCTCCTACCTCCGTCATTGCATTTTCCAGATTTGTTTTCGTCATACAGTGATTCCCTCCTTCTCCAGATAGCGCCGCAGCTTTGCCTTCAGCCGGTGAAGCCGCACGCTGACATGGTTTTCTGTGATCCCCAGTCTGCCGGCAATGTCCGGTATGGGGTCTTCAAACCAGTACCGCCGAAGAAAGAGAATCCGTTCCTCTTTCTTCAGTCCCGTCAGAAATCCGTTCAGTGCCTCCCGCAGCACCGCCTCATCGGTTTCCGTTCCATCGACCACTGCCAGTTCGTCCAGTACATCCAGCCTTCCTTCCGCCTGCATGGCATCAATGGATACCGCCTCTCCGGCATACCGTTTGACCGCTCTGGCATCTCTGCGGCGGTGGAGCGCAATATACCGGGTAATCCGCAGGACATAAGGCAGCAGCGGATCCGGTCTGGCCGGCGGAATCCGGTTCCAGAGGGCGGCAAGGGTATCGTTCACGCATTCTCCGGCGTCTTCCGGACTCCCGGTAATCTGCACCGCAATGCTGTGGCAGAGTCTGCCGTAACGGTCCTGCAGAACCGACAGCGCCTCCTCTGAACGGGAGAACAGCATTGTGATGATGGTTTTGTCGTCCATAGTTTTCTCCTTATGCTTTCGAATCCGATCGTCTTCATCTGTATTCTGCCGGTTCAGTAACAGATCTTACACATTTCTGAAAAATTGCAGAAAAAATCCATCGAACCCCCACACAAAGGATCCGATGGATTTTTCTCGCATCTCAAAATAACATACTGTTCATGCGGTTACTGCAGTGTAACATCCCATCCGGCAACATACTGCCGCATCAGAATTACGTCTTTACCGCTGATTGTACCGTCACCGTTTACATCTGCAACTCTTATATCGGCTACAGCTCCTTCGATAGCAGCAACATACTGCCGCAGCAGGATCAGGTCTTTACCGGAAACAACACCATCACCGTTCAAATCTCCGGCAATCAGAAGTTTCGTCTTAAATGTCCCGACTGTACACTCGATATCTGCTAATGTCAGATCTATACATTCTGTGCATTCAATTTTCAGCAGATCTGCTGTTTCGGTCCATTCCGCCTTATCGGCTGCACGGAAAGTAAGACGCAGAATTTCACCAGTGGTTTCCAGTTTCTGGATGCTGTCCCAAAGAACGATGTACGGTTTCTGATCAATGGTTTCACTCAGGGTACAATTCCCAATGATATCTGTACCTGCAGCGTTCACCAGTTCCAGTACCGTGTCATCGTATGTAATCTCCAGTTTCAGCGCACCCAGTCCTTCTGCAGGCAGACTGTCAATACTTACGATCACATCTGCTGTCCTGCCGGCCTTGATTTCCAGATCCGAAACGGAAAGCTGCACCGAACCCTTTACGGGAATTACCACATCCACAGTATCCCTCCAGGATTTGCCATTCAGTTCACATACCGCCGTGTACCGGATCAGACCGGTTTCATCCGCTGTGGATTCTGCAATCACTTCACTGGTCACAGTACAGATTTCAGTATATCTTTCTTCACAGCCCGAACAGCAAAATTCTGCTTTGCAGGATGTATAATCTTCTGCCCAGAAAAATTCCGGGTCGACCCATACATGTACGTGTTCCAGCTGCGCTTCCATTTCCCAGCCGCAGATTTCACACTTGATTCCATACGCTTCTGTTGCTCCGCCTTCATGATCGGGAATATGTTCCGCTTTGTCTGCTTCCGCTTCACATCTGCCGCAGACATGCCAGTGTGCCGTTTCATCGGCTTCCCAGGCACTTCCGGGTTCATGTCCCAGCGCTTCTCCGTATTCAAAAGTTTCCGTTCCCGCTTCTCCACAGCTGCAGGATACGTAGTACTCTGCTGCTTCTGTGCAGGTCGCTTCCGTTTTCAGATACTTCGCTTCCGCTGCTTCTACGGTATAGTTGTGTTCGTGTTCCAGCTGCGCTTCCATTTCCCAGCCACAGATTTCACACTTGATTCCATACGCTTCTGTTGCTCCACCTTCATGGTCGGGAATATGTTCCGCTTTGTCTGCTTCCGCTTCACATCTGCCGCAGACATGCCAGTGTGCCGTTTCATCGGCTTCCCAGGCACTCCCGGGTTCATGTCCCAGCGCTTCTCCGTATTCAAAAGTTTCCGTTCCCGCTTCTCCGCAGCTGCAGGATACGTAGTACTCTGCTGCTTCTGTGCAGGTCGCTTCCGTTTTCAGATACTTCGCTTCCGCTGCTTCTACGGTATAGTTGTGTACATGAATCTCTTCTTCCGACAGTTTATAACGCAGGGTATAGTTGGTTTTTGTATTGGTATCAAAATTCGGTGTTGTGGAAAGTTCACAGTACAGATATCCGTCGTCATACCACATACCGTAAATACTGAAACCATCCCCAAAGCTATGTTCAGGCGTCCAGATGATTTCAGAAGTCCCGGAATTGACATCATAACGATACACAGACTGACTCAGATTATAGTACAGATAGTCTCCATCGCTGACCAGTCGGGCAAAGTTACCCACCCAGTAGGAGCTGCCGCCGGCTGTCCACATGTCATCCACACTGATAAGCTCCGTTCCTTCATAAGTCTTCAGCATCGCAGATGACTCATCAATGTAGTAAATCTGTCCGTTCAGCCGCTGGAATGCCGTTTCGGATCCACGCCAGAAATGATTGTCATACCGTGTATCAGAAGGAGCCGTGTTGTAGTCAGTGGCTTCGTGGCTTACTGCAAATTCTGCGGAAGAACACAGAAAATTGGTATGATTGATCCGGCCGCTGATATCCCATATGGGATCGTCCCAGGTAATGTCCACATGATAGTCAACACCATTGATCTCAACAATGTTCCAGACATGGCTCAGAGTGTCGGAATCGCAAAGAACAGAATCGATACCTACCTTATTGAGCAGATACTGATAGGTTTCCGCATACCCCTGGCAGACAGATCTTCTGTTTACCAGAACACCGTATGCCCGATAAGATTCTGCAGGAATAGAACCGTTCAGATAATTCTGATAGTCATATGCACAATGCTCCGCAATACGGTCGTGAATCAGCAGAGCTTTTTCGACATCTCCCATGGAAGATACGTTCAGCCCTTCCAGAATATCCGCCACAGCCGCATCCCAGATAATACGCTTTTCCCGATACTGAGCATCGGTCATGGTGTATTCCACATTGATAAATGCATATGTATTTCCCGAAGAATAATAGGAAAGAGAAGTTGCCTTGGCATAGAAATACTCCGCCAGATCCACATGAATCAGATTAAAAACAGCTTCCATATACGCATCTGTTCTGGGAATATTATAGGATGATATATCGATCTGGGTATTTCGCTTTTCCAGTTCCGCTGCTACATAGGATTTTAAGGCATTCTTATCCAGAATTGCATCCAGATCCGCAGCATCTCTGGCGGAAATCCCCGTCATCATTGTCTCGCCGATCATGTCACAGACCAGAATATCCCCAATGGGTTCCTCAGCCTGTACGCCTGTGACTACAGCACTGCATGTGATCAGTGTTATAATCAGACAAAGCCATTTTTTCATGTTGGTAGTCCTCCTGACCCATAAAAATGTCCGCAGGCTCGGTTTCTTTCGGAAACCAACTGCCCGCACATGGAAATGATACTTGAATTATTGTATCACTTTCCAGTAAAAAAGTCAATCATTCCGAGCAACGAATTATTCTCTTTCATGATTATTTACCGTTTTCCTCAAAAAACATCGGATCCCATGAAAGGATCCGATAGAATTCTTATACTTTCTTACAGTCTTCTCAGCATCATGCCGCCGTCCACGTTGACCACGTCTCCGGTGGAGTACCGCATGGCACCGTTGGCCAGAGCCAGCACCGTATTGCCAAGGTCTTCCGGCTGCCCCATTCTGGCAATGGGCATCAGGCCTTCGTCGATCATCTTCTGGTACTTTTCTCTTACCCCGGCGGTCATATCGGTAGCAATAATGCCCGGACGCACTTCATATACATTGACACCGTGGCGTGCCATCCGGTCGGCATACAGCTTCACAGCCATGGAAAGCCCTGCTTTGGAGATACAGTATTCCCCTCTGCTGATGCTGGACACTTCCGCACTGATAGAGGTAATAAACACAATCGCCCGCATGGCATCGGTTTCCACTTCCGCCATCCGTCTGGCCATCAGCTGGGTCAGGAAGAATGCCCCCCGGCAGTTGATATCCACCACCCGGTCGTAGCTTTCCTCGGTCATTTCCAGAATATCATTCCGTACAGTGGGCGCAACCCCGGCGTTGTTCACCAGAATTTCCACCGTTCCGAATCTGCCCCAGGCTTCTGCCATGATTTTTTCTCTGTCTTCTCCCACGGAAATATCCCCCTGCACATAGAAGGATTCCGGAGAAATCGCCTGCAGTTCTTGCAGGTATGCGGCTACTCTTTCGTCACAGACATCTCTGGTACCCACCGCACATACGGCATATCCGTCTTTTGCCAGCGCCATGGAAATGCCCTTCCCGATTCCACGGGCGGCTCCCGTTACGATGGCACAGCGTTTTCCGTTAAACATACTCTTTACCTCGTTTCTTTGTCATCCGCCATCTGTACACCGGAAGAGGTGATGATCCGCTTCTTCGGCGTTTCTGCCGGGCAGGGCGGCTCATCAGACGGTTCCGGTTCTGTTTTTTCTGTTTTTCTGCCATCGAAAAACCGGTCTGCCGCTTCAAAAAAGGCATCCATCCGTTCTGAGATGGTATCCAGCACAGGTCTTCCCATCCCGGCACGGTTGTCGGTATAGTCAAACAGAATCAGACCGCAGTCCCGGCAGATCCATCCGTGAAAGTTTCCCCGGTGGTCACTGAACAACCCGTCACCGGTGAGCTGCACTTCTCCTTCTTCATCCGGCCGGAGAGACCAGATCTGCCGCTGTCTGTTGAAAGCGGCATACTCACTGATCTGCAGATACCCGGTATCCATTTCTCTGCCGCAGCCGGGACACAGTCTTGTTTTCTTTTCCTCGTCCATATTATTCACTGAACAGTTCCTTATACATAGGCGTGTACACTTCTCTGTCCCGGATGGGGCAGCCGGTGGCGTGGATTTTCCGCATCATGGCGGTACACTTGGAACAGGTCAGGCATACCTTGCGGGTATCCAGCTGACCTTTTTCCAGAATATCCTTCGCGAAATCCGGATAGGCAAAGGCCATACGTCCGAATCCCGCCGCATCGGTCATACCGCTCTGTACAGCAGCAGCGGCAACCTGTGGAGCAAACTGCCGCAGGTAGCTGTAGCCGGTGCCGATCATGGTCATGCCGGGGCAGATTTTCTTCATATGCGCCGCCGCATCCAGCAGACGCTTCACACCGGTGAGCCGTTCTTCCGGAGGCTCGTACCCGCCGTTGTCGTAAGGCCGGTTCACGTGGGGATTGATATAGGGCGAACCAAGGGTCATGTCCACCAGACGGATCCCTCTGTCATAGGCACCCTTCAGCAGCATCTCCGGTTCTTCCCAGTCAATTTTCAGATAATCTTCCCTGTCCGCGCCGAAGCCCCAGGGATAGGGCAGGCAGTCGTACAGTCCCAGACGGGAGGCCAGAATAAAGTCTTTGTCCGCCCAGACAGAAGCCGCTTCAATGGAGTCAAAGAATACTCTCGCCCGGTTTTCAAAACAGCCGCCGTAACGTCCTTCACGGTTATACGCGGAGAGCAGTTCGCTGAACAGATATTTGTGACAGCACTTGATGTCCACCCCGTCAAAGCCGGCATCTTTCGCCAGCTTGGCGGCCTTCCCGAAGATTTCCGGCAGGCTGTCCAGATATTCGTCCGTTACCACCGGCCAGTCGGGATCCACCATCATTTTCTCGTTCATCAGAGGATTGTGGTAGCTGATCACCGGTTCCGGCTTGTTGTGGGGTCTGGAAAACCGTCCGGAATGGGTCAGCTGCAATATCAGCGGTGTGCCGTCGGACAGTTTATGCATCCGTTCGGCCAGCGCCTTGTAGGAATCGGCATTGTTTTCGTGAATCCAGAGCTGGCCTTCGCTGGTTCTGCCTTCTTCCACCACAGTGGTGGCTTCCAGCCAGATCAGCCCCGCACCACCGGTGGAAAAACGGTCGCAGCGGCGGATGGTCAGTTCCCCCGGTGCACCGTCGATGGTGGAGTCAAACCCTTCCATGGGATGCACGGTCAGCCGGTTTTTCAGGGTCACATTGCTGTCCCCCACCGTCACGGGAGAAGCCAGCACAGACAGGTCATCGCTCCAGGGCAGGTCAAAACCTACTGATTTTGCGGCGTCCTGCAGAGACTGAGGCGTTCTGTATGTAAACTTTTCCATCATATGCTTCATTCCTTTTCCATAAGATATACTTCATGATGCGGCAGGGTGATTTACCTACACAGTGCACCCCACCCATTTCTGCAGGCAAAACTTCGGAAAGAATTCCGGTCCCCGCAGGGGATGAAAAACGGTTGGTCCCGTTTTTCAAGGGATTCTTTCATGATGCGGCAGACAAACTCACCTACACAATGCACCCCACCCGCATCAGGCCATCGTTTCCAGCATTTTCAGAGTCACGTTATACTGGACAGGTCTGCCTTCATCATAGGCAAGGGCTTCTTCCGCCATGTATTCCGCCATGCGGTGTACTTCATTGCCAAGGGATCCGGCGATATGGGGTGTCAGATATACATTGGGCATGGTGTACAGGGGAGAATCGGCCGCCGGCGGTTCCGGGAAGGTCACGTCCAGCACCGCGCACCGGGTAGGTACATCCTGCAGGGCCTTTATCATATCGGCTTCCACCACCTGTGCGCCCCGACCGGTATTGATAAAGGTGGCGTGGGGCTTCATGGTGTCAAACAGAGCAGCGTTCAGCATGCCGACAGTCTGAGGATTGTTGGCCAGATGGTTGGAGATCACATCACACTGGGCAAACAGGGTAGGCAGATCGCACTTGACAACCCCCAGCTCTGCTGCCTTATCTTCGGGCAGGAAGGGGTCAAATACCAGAATTTCCGTTTTTTCCAGCGTATGCAGCCGTTCGATCACCATCTTGCCGATCATACCGGCACCGATAATCCCCACTTTGATTTCGTAGTTTCCGGGCCACTTAGCGCTGTCGGGACGGTTGGGCCATGCATTGCCGGAACCGGGTACATGGAGTCTGCCGAAGAAACCGGTGGCTGCCAGAATGATCTGGGCAAAGGTATATTCCGCCACGGGAACACCGTTTGCCGCCCAGGCACTGAACACAGCCACACCTTCTTCCAGAAATTCTCTGGCAAAACCCTGTACGGAACCGGCACCGTAGAATACAGCTTCTGCCGCGGGCAGTCCGGCTCTGATTTCTTCATTTGTAAAGTGTGGCATTCCCCATGTAGAGAACAGATACTGCACAGCCCCTGCGTCCGGATGGGCCAGCAGTTCCTCTTTGGTCAGGGTTCTTCCGTCAGCAATAAAGTCATAGCGTTCCGACAGGGTCTGCAGGGTATCCCTGCTGTACACACGCTCCACACTATGCGCCAGACCTACATAAGCAGCAACTTTTTTCATAATGGCAGATCCTTTCTGTGTGCCCGGTCAATTCCCGAACATATATTTTCCGAAGTCTTCAAATTCCAGAATTTCCGACAAAATGTAGTTGGAGATAAACATTCCCTGGGGTGTCAGAGCGTACCGGCCGTCCCGGTAGGTCATATATCCGCCTTTGAGGAAGCGGGTCAGCTTGTCCCCGTACAGAGCATCAAAGGACGCACCGAACCGGCGGATAAACTCTCTGGTGTCCAGCCCCTCGTTCAGGCGGAACCGGAGCATGATGTATTCGCCCAGCCTTTCTCTTTCTTCCACGGCCTCGTTTTCCACAGTCAGCCGGATGGGAGAACCGGGTACCTCAATGGCACGGCAGTATTTTTCTCTGTCGGGGGTAAAGGCGAACCGGTTTCCGTTGAAGTAGGAGTGTGCCGACACGCCGAAGCCCAGATATTCCTCGCAGTTCCAGTATTTCAGGTTGTGCATGCACATTCTGCCGGGGCGGGCAAAGTTGGAAATTTCGTACTGGAAATAGCCCATCTGCCGCAGGTACTCAATAGCCTGCAGATACATATCGGCATCCAGATCTTCGTCCGGCAGCAGCGGCTTTATTTCGTCATAGTTCTGATAGAACTTGGTACCCGGCTCGATTTTCAGATCGTACAGGGAGATGTGCTCCGGCCCCATTCTGACCACGTACCGAAGGGTATGCAGCAGGGACTGCATGGTCTGATGAGGAATGCCGAACATGAGATCCACATTGATATTGGCAAATCCGGCATCTCTTGCCATCTTGAAGCTGCGGGCAAAATCCTTCCGGGTATGGGTACGACCCAGGGCTGCCAGCTCATTGTCGTGAGCGCTCTGCAGCCCGAAGCTGATCCGGTTTACCCCCAGTCTGTTCAGCCGGCGCAGGTTTTCGTATGTTACGGTGGCAGGATTGGCTTCCATGGAAAACTCCACGTTTTTTGTCAGCCGGAAGTTGTGCTTCACCGCCTTTACCAGCCTTGTCAGTTCCTCAATGGGAATGGAGGTAGGTGTGCCGCCGCCGATGAATACCGTATTCGGTTCGTACATTTTCGCCCCCACCCGGTACCGCTCCATATGGGCGATCAGCGCATTCACATACCGGGTAATACACGCTCCATCCGGTGCAGGCCCTGAGTTGAAATCGCAGTACGCACATTTGGACAGGCAGAAAGGGATATGGATATAGATCCCCAGTCGTTTTTTATCTGTCATGATCATTGGCATAGGCTTTCTCTTTTCTTCTTTGGTTTGGAGGTGCACGGAATCCTGCAGGGAGAAACAGATGCAAACTTCCGGAAACCAGTGAAATAAACACTGAATAACCTGGATATCAGCGTTTCCTTTAATTATCGTCGTCCAGTTTCAGCACGGCCATGAACGCCTCAGGCGATACCTGTACGCTGCCCAGCTGACGCATCTTCTTCTTGCCTTCCTTCTGCTTTTCCAGCAGCTTCTTCTTTCTGGTGATGTCACCGCCGTAACACTTGGCAAGAACGTCCTTACGCAGCGCCTTGACCGTTTCTCTGGCGATGATCTTGGAGCCGATCGCGGCCTGAATCGGTACTTCAAACAGCTGACGCGGGATATTGTCCTTCAGCTTTTCGGCAATCTTTCTGGCTCTGGCATAGGCTTTTTCCTGGTGTACAATGAAGGTCAGGGCGTCCACCATTTCACCGTTGAGAAGGAAGTCCAGCTTCACCAGTTCACTGGGCACATAGCCTTCAAACTCATAGTCCAGGGACGCATAGCCGCGGCTTCTGGATTTCAGCGCGTCAAAGAAGTCGTAGATAATTTCGTTCAGGGGAAGCTTATAGTGCAGTTCCACACGTTCGGTATCAATGTACTTCATGTCGATAAAGGTACCACGGCGATCCTGACACAGATCCATGATACCGCCCACATATTCGGTAGGCGTGATGACGGAAGCCGCCACGATGGGTTCCGCCGCAATATCGATTTCGTCCGGTGCGGGATAGTTGGTAGGGTTATCGATGTAGATGGTTTCCCCGTTTTTCTTGGTGATTTCGTAAATTACGCTGGGAGCGGTGGTGATCAGGTCCAGATTGAACTCTCTCTCCAGCCGTTCCTCAATGATTTCCATGTGCAGAAGGCCCAGAAAACCGCAGCGGAACCCGAAGCCCAGAGCAATGGAGGTTTCCGGTTCAAAGGAGAAAGCGGCATCGTTGAGCTGCAGCTTTTCCAGCGCATCCTTGGTTTCGTTGTACCGTGCGCCGTCTGCCGGATAAATACCGGCATATACCATGGACTGTACTTTCTTGAAGCCGGGCAGCGGCTCGTCCGCGGGTACTTCCGCCAGCGTAACGGTATCACCCACACGGGTATCGGAAACATTCTTGATGGAGGCAGTCAGGTAACCTACTTCCCCGGCGGTCAGCACACCGGTGGAGCGCAGACCGAAGGGTTCCATGGTGCCCACTTCCACAGTGTCAAATTCTGCACCGGTATGCATCAGCTTGATCCGATCCCCGGCTTTCAGAGTACCTTCCATCACACGAACGTAAACCACAACACCCAGATAGGAGTTGTACACAGAGTCAAAGATCAGGCAGCGCAGAGGTGCGTCTTCGTCCCCTTCGGGAGCGGGCACATCCCGGATGATGGCTTCCATGACAGATTCGATATTGACGCCGGTCTTGGCGGAAACGGCGGGACAGCCCTCGGCTGGAATCCCGATCACATCTTCGATTTCCTGCTGTACTCTGGGCACATCGGCGGAGGGCAGGTCGATTTTGTTGACAACAGGCACAATCTCCAGTCCAGCATCCACAGCCAGATAGGCGTTGGCCAGGGTCTGTGCTTCGATCCCCTGGGTGGCGTCCACCACCAGCAGTGCTCCTTCGCAGGCGTTTAGGGAACGGGAAACTTCGTAGTTGAAGTCCACGTGACCGGGGGTGTCGATCATGTTCAGGGCGTACTCTTCCCCGTCGGGTGCAGTATAGTCAATCCGGACAGCACGGGCTTTGATGGTGATGCCGCGTTCTCTTTCCAGATCCATGTTATCCAGCAGCTGTTCTTCCATATCCCGCTTGGCGACGGTGTTGGAGAATTCCAGAATCCGGTCAGCCAGGGTGGATTTGCCGTGGTCAATGTGGGCGATGATGGAAAAATTCCGTATATGCTTCTGTTTTTCGGTCTGAGGCATGGGTGCTCTCACTTTCTTGTTTTGTGTATATCTTGTTTTGTAAATACTATATTATACCAGATTATATTATACCAGATTCCGGGGTGGAAAATCAAGAGGGGAGCAAGGAAAATCGGTAATGACTGTCAAGAAGTACGGCTTTGGAGCAGTCCGTTCTCTCCAACAGATTCCAAGAATATCAAAACACACACAATATGTGCATAAAAATTCAAAATTTATACGTTGACAAGCCGTTCTTTCTATTGTATAATGTAAACAGAAAAGTATTTTCATTCCCGAACAGGCAGAAAAACAAAAGAAGGAGGGCTTACCAGTGGCGCAGAACGGACATCCCAGCAAACGCAGTCATACCCTGCCCATTTATCCGGTGTATCTTGTATCCCCCAGCCGGAGTGCCCACCTGCTGCTGGAAGGCAGACGGCTGATCTGTCTGGTTCGGCACGGTCAGACCGACTGGAACCAGATCAAGAGACTTCAGGGCCGTGAGAATGTTCCCCTGAACGAAACCGGTGTCCGTCAGGCCATCCACACAGCCGAACTGTTCCGGCGGAGTGTACTCTGCGGTGTCCGGTTCGGGAAAGTCTGCACATCCCCGCTTTCCCGTGCGGTAGATACAGCGGGTTATATTCAGGCGGCGCTGGACAATCCTTCTGTTCCCTGTGATTTTAATACACCTCCCAGGTCAGCGGACGAGCTCTCCGTTCTGCCCCGGCTGATCGAACGGGACTATGGTTCCCTCTCCGGTCTGACGCTGGAAGAACGGCGCCACCAGTTTCCCGGCGGCGAAAAACAGGCCGGCAATGTGGAAAGCGTTCCCGCGGCGGCTGCCCGTATGTGCGCTGCCTTTGACGATATGCTGGAAGCGGTTCCGGAACATGCCGTTATCGGTGTCACCCACGGCGGCATTCTGAATGCGGTATTCTCCCGGCTGACCTCCGGTGAGATCGGCACGGGCAAATCCCTGACAGTAAACTGCAGTATGTCCCTGATTGCCGCCGGTATCGGTTCTCCCATTCCGCTGGCATACAACCTGCAGGAACAGGGTATTTTAGATTACCTGCGGAAAATGGTAGCCGCAGGTGCGGACTTCTGACCATATAAGAAGTAAGAGATAAGAAATAAGAAGTATACAGTGCATACTGAACTGAAAACGGCTTACAGCGGGAAGATACGCCCGGGTTCTGTAAGCCGTTTTTTTGTATTGCAGGCAGTGCGGTACTTCTTACCTCTTACCTCTTACCTCTTACCTCGTCCAGGCATCGTGCGGCAAACCGGTGCAGGGTTTCCGGGGCTGCCAGTACCGGAGTCCCTTTTGTGTATGCGTCCGCTGCCTGCCGGATGACATCGTGCCATGCCGGTTCCAGATGGGCAAGGCCCCATGTGCCGCCGTCTGCTTTGGAAAGCACCGCACCTTCCCGGCAGAACGCCAGCACCCGACACAGGTTCAGGATGCAGTACACCGGGGTATCCGTAATTTCCTCTTCCATGTTTTGTACATCGTACAGCAGGGAGGCAAGATAGTCTTTTTCCGGTACCGGCCCAAACAGTTCTGCGGCAGGAGGGCCGTACAGAGTATGTCCGACAGCACGGGTCACGGTGAAATGCGCCGCCAGATCCGGATCGGTACCGTGCATACCGGCGCAGAATTCCAAAGGCTCCCGTCTGCACCGTTCCAGATGGGCGTTTGAGAAGTGGAACAGATACGGCGTGGGATATACAAATGCCCGGCAGAACCGCTCTTCTACCACACTCATTTCCAGCCCTTTGGGCGGACAATCCTGCTGTACGGACAGAATCCACAACAGAAGTTTTTCCTTTTCCGCCATGGTCAGTTCTTCCCGCACCACCGCAAGAAAATCCACGTCGCTGCCCTCCCACCGGAAGCATCCGAAGGCCGCCGAGCCGTGGACATACAGCCCGGTCAGCTTTTCACCGAGGATTTCTCTGTACGCTCCGGCAATCCGGTCAAGCAGATCCTGCAGCCGTTTATCCATGGTATCCCTCCAGCAGAGCCGCAATCGCCTGTACATCTTCCCTGCCGCTGTGTCCAAGCATCAGATCCGGTGTTTTTCCGTCCAGTTTGTCCCGCAGTACGGCAAGCAGAATATTCATACACTTCTCCTCAAATTCCGGTGCAGTCTCCGGCAGAAGCACCTCTCTGCATTCCCACACATGGGGCAGCGTACGGGCAAGACTGCGGGCCTTTTCCGTCTCTCCCAGCGCCAGCCGAACCCGGCACAGATTGGCGCGGACCGTGGAGCGGATCGCCTCGTTTTCACAGGTAAGGAGCAGTTTTTCCGAAATCTCCGCCGCTTCCGTCAGGGAATCTCTGTCTCCCAGTCTTGTCAGGGCAAGAGCGAGCTCCGAAAGAATTCCCGCATTCCCCGGCCAGATCCGCAGACCCCGGCGCAGGGTTTCCACCGCTTTTTTCGTTTCTCCCGCCTGCACCAGATCATGGGTTTCACAGAACACATTCCGCAGACTGTCTTCGTCCCGGAGTCTGTCCATGCCCACCAGTTCATCCAGCGTCACGCCGTAGAAATTGGCAAGGGACGGCAAAAA
This sequence comes from Oscillospiraceae bacterium, assembly GCA_015064285.1. Taxonomy (GTDB): domain Bacteria; phylum Bacillota; class Clostridia; order Oscillospirales; family CAG-272; genus UMGS1696. Next base: position 64,363 of record SVSN01000006.1, read on the forward strand.
TTCCGCATCCGGGCAGGCGGAACCGGTTTCCCAGCGGGACACAGCCTGCGGCGACACCCCCAGCACCACCGCCACCTCTTCCTGTGTCAATCCTTTTTCCCCGCGGAATTTCCGCAGATTTTCATGCAGATACAGCATCCGGTCAACCTCCGTAGTTTTCTCTCTGACATCATTATACCACACCCTCCCCCGTCTGTCCATGTATTCTTCCGGGAAGGTTATCCAACCGGGGCGTGAGAAAATGTCTAATCTTCTATACGCATCATTTACATCCGGGAATTTTTATGCTATACTGAAAGCACAGAACAAAAGCGGCTTGAAGGAGGCTTGTATGTTATCCATTCCCATTATCAACAGTATGTCTGACGAAAAGACAAGAGGCGACTATCTGGATCTGTTTTACCGGGCAGGGGCCGACCGGGTCTTTCTGTTTGTGGACAACCCCTTCGGCGACAGAAAAAAGCTGGATGCGGCCATGACGCAGCTGAAGGAAAACATGGCGTTCTATACCCATCCTACCCGGCAGAACTGCGGGGGACTTACCGGACTCGAGGTGGGTGTGTGGATCGGCGGACTCGGCCACGGCGGCCCCCTGGCACACGACAAGGCGGCAAAGTCCGGCAGCTACACGAAAATCCGCGGCCTTTCAAACGGCGGGGAATCCGGCGACTCCTTCTGTCCGCTGGATCCGGACTACCGGGCCATGTATATTGACTTTGTGACGGAAATTGCCAAAACCGGCGCCCCGATGATTATGATCGATGACGACCTGCGGCTGGCGTTCCACGGGCCTGCGGTACTGGGCTGCGCCTGCGACAGGCACATGGCACTGTTCAACGAGCGGGCAAAGGCGGTGGGACTGGCGGATCACGATTGCACCAGAGAAGAGCTGGCGTCCTTCCTGTTCACCGGTCCCGCAACACCCCTGCGTAAGGTATGGCTGGATCTGATGGGAGACACGCTCCGGGACTTTGCCCGGGATCTGCGGGCCGCTGTGGACTCCGTAAATCCTGCCATCCGGCTGGGTCACTGTGCCTGCCTGTCCACCTGGGACATGGACGGAGTGGATTCTGTTGAGCTGGCACGGATTTTCGCCGGGAACACCCGTCCCTTCCTGCGGCTCATCGGCGCGGCTTACTGGAATGCAAACCACAACTTCCGCACCACCGGCATGGGATCTCTTACGGATCTGATCCGGATGCAGACCGCATGGTGCAGAGAACTGGCACCGGAGATGGAGCTGATGTCCGAAGGGGACGTTTACCCCAGACCCCGTTTCAACGTACCTGCCTCTTTTCTGGAATCCTATCATCAGGCGCTGACCGCCGCAGGAATGCCGGATATCCTGAAATACATGATCGACTACAGCCACGAGCCTTACTATGAAACCGGCTATATCCGCCTGCATGAACGGGGACAGATTCTCCGAGACCAGATCGAAGAAGCTTTTTCCGGCACCGAAGACGCCGGGATCTATGTCTACGAAGCCATGCACAAGCTGGCGGACATGGACTGTACGGGCATCAGCGAGCATGAGATTTTCACCCGGTTCGTCCCGGCATCCGTGAACTATGTGTCCCGTCTGGGTCTGCCTGCCGCCTTTACCCGGACAAAATACACGCCCACCACCCTGGTGTTCGGCGAAAATGCAAAAACCATTCCGGCAGAAGCACTGGAAAGCAACCTGATTCTGGATGCGGTATCGGCACAGATTCTGACAGACCGCGGCGTGGATGTGGGACTTGTGTCCGCAGAACCCATGGAAAAACCGGCTTCCGAGACACTGGGCGTACAGAAGTACACCTATCCGGTAGACACAGCCGGCCGGTTCTGGCGCATGAACACCGCAGAGGGTGCTTATGCCCTCAGCAGCTACGACAACGGCGCGCCGGCTTTGTATGCCTACAGGCGGCCAAGCGGGAAACTGGTACTGGTCTACGCCTTTGATATGGAATCGGTAAACTTCGGTTCCGTTTACATGAAAAACTACAGCCGCCGGTGGCAGATTCTGCAGCACGGGGAGCTGGAAATCCCGGTTGTGACGGACGAGGATCCCGGCCTGTACGTAATCTGCCGGAAGAATGAGGATAAAATGGCTGTGGGAATGTGGAACTTCGGCATGGACATTGTGCTGCCCCAGGAAAAGATCCGTTTTGATGAAAACTACCGCACCATCCTGCCCATCGGCAAGGGGGATGTGATGGGCATGGGTACTGCCGCGGCCTATCTGGACGAAATTCCCCCGTACTGCTTCGGCGGATTTGTGGTAAAGAAATAAGCACAACACAAAAAGGGTGAGACAAGCGTCCCGCCCTTTCTTTATGTTATTCTGCTTCCATCATGTCCTTTGCACGGCGCACCAGTGTCTGAAACCGCTTGTCATCCCGTACCGGGTTGAACTGCTTCCAATCGTTCAGGCAGGTGAACAGGAAATCCTGTCTGGCGGTGAACGCGTGGCAGTAGGTGGAGTATTCTTCCACACCGGTTGACGAACCGTCCGGCAGCAGCAGTGTCCATTCGTTCTTCAATGCCTTTATCCCCCGGAAGAACCAGTTATGTCCCAGCGCCAGTGCAGTACCGTCCGGAATGGCGTGCCATGTATCAAACAGGTCAAAAGTCTGTTCCAGTGTCCTCCAGCCTTCCTCGTAATCCCCGCATTCAAAATGGGATGCCGCCAGATAGAACTGATGTACAGCGTAAAAACCGAGCCACCCCTCCGGCACCTCCCCGTTCTCCCCGAAGGACTCAAAGATCCCGACACGGTAAGCATTCCATGCCCGGCTGTTTTCCGGTTCGCCCCAGCAGCAGGACGGCTTGGTCAGAAAATGAATCATTGTGTGAATCTTATTGACCGCATTGCGGACCCGGAATTCTTCCCATTTTTTCTGAGAGGACAGCCGCTTTTCCAGCACCTCCCCCTCATAGGCATCGTACATCCGGGCACACATTCCGTGCCACTTTTCAAACTGCTCATCCGGGCAGGTACGGCACAGGATCTCCAGTGCAGCATCCCGGTAGGTCTGCGTGGTGGAGATATTCATAATCTTTTCGCACATTTCCCACAGCCGGGGCAGGTGCTCTTCCCGTTTGGCTTCCGGCAGCCACATGAGAATCCAGCAGACCTCATGGAGTACCACATCGCTTTCCGGGTATTTTCCGGCATATTCCAGTCCCAGCGCCAGACGCTCATCTTCGTCCATATCACTGCGCACCCGGTCAGTGAAGCTGCGTATATCCGTCTCCACCGATTCCGCATCGCTGCCAAGCAGCATATCGATCGTCACACCGCATACCCGGGCAATCTTCGGCAGCAGGGTGATATCCGGATACCCGTCGCCTCTCTCCCATTTGGAAACGGACTGGGGCGAGATCCCCACAGCCTTTGCCAGCATATCCTGGGTCATCTCTTTTTCCAGCCGGTACTGGCGGAGTCGTTTTGCAAACAGCAATTCCATATGTTCTCTCCCGAAAATAAAGTACAGGGGCCCTCTGTCCGGTACTATGATACCAGAGAAAGGTGCCCCCGTCAAGAACCGGGCAGGAGATGAATCTCTACCGTCAGTAGGATTTTTGTCGTTTTGGTTGGGTTGACAAGGAATACCGGACTTATCTTTCTGCAAAAGCCCTGATGCTTTCACTCTTTTTGGCAACATCCTGATCCACCGATTTCTTCTTCTGCTGGATCGTAGAAGCAATGGACAGGTTGGCTTTATTACCGAACTGAATGAATTCATCCCGGAACTTCCCGAAATTGTATACCATCATGGGATCGATCAGCCGGTTTTCGATAATAATATCCATCATCCCAGCGGACTGCTCATCTCTGGAATACTTGGTTTTCAGGGATTCATCCACATAGGCGGGAATCAGGGTATAATGGGAATAGGCAGCCATCGCTTCCAGAATCAGCCCCACTTCTTCCAGCTGGTCACCGGCAGTGCTCACAGGAATGGACAGAATCCCGGTGGTATAGGGAGACAGCACACTCCAGTACTTTTCCTGCGTCTCATCATACTTGGGCGTGGGCAGAATCCCGAAATCCGCATCGCTTTCCCGCATGGCCGTTACATCGTCCAGACGCATCCAGTAGAACAGGCCGTGACCGGTTTCAAACAGAATCCGATAGAATTCGTCCGAGGTATCCTTATACTGATGGTGATTGAAGAACCAGTTTTCCTGCATCAGATCGTATATCTTCTGTGTCACATTGATATCCCGTTCCGTACCATAGGTGAACTGGAACATATCGTCCGTATCCTTTGTAACCATCAGCTGTCCGGAACCGTAATAGAACGCATACATGACATCGTTGCCCCCAAGGAAGCCGTAACGGTCATCCACAGTCATGGTTCCGTCCCCGTTCACATCCACATTGCAGACATCGGCATATTCCATGAACAGATCCATGGTCCATTTTCCATCCTCCACGGTCGTATACAGATCCGGCAGATTGTTGTCTGCAGCCAGCTGCTTATTGAAGGCAATGGCAGTAGTGGCATCCTTGTCATTGACATTGATGGAGGAAGCCACAGCAGGCAGATACCCGCCAATGGACATAGACTGTACGGCATTCTGATCCCACCAGGACTTTGTAAAGTCGATGTGGGGCACATGCATCAGATTTGCCAGATCGCCGCCGATGCAGAGCTCATTCATATACAGCAGAATGGGATAGACCACATCATAGGTGTTGTCACCGGACTGCACTGCCGTGTGTACATCCTTGTTGAAAGTACCGATGCTTCTGTTTTCCAGCACAATTTCCACATTGTAGTTTTCTTCCACATAGGTATTCCGGTTGAACACAGCATCGTTGATGGCTTCCCCGGTAAGCGCTTCGGCATCCAGGTCACGGCAGTCACGGATGCTGCCGATCCATTCCGGATGCTGCCAATGGAGAAAACGGATTTCATCCCCGTTGTAGTCAGCTGTTTCCGGAATATCCGGTTCCAGGCGTGTTTCCTCCGTTTCGGCAGAGACAGCTTCAGTCTGCGCAGCGGTATCTTCCACCGTTTCCGTTTCGCCCTGAGAACAAGCCATCTGGGACAGCGCCATCAGCATCGCCAGCACAATGGCCGCCGTTCGTACACTATATTTCATATCAGTATCCTCACATTTTTATTTTTATTACGCCAATTATAATACATATATCCCGCTATATTGTGAACAATTCATGAATATTACTTTAAAACATCCGTATAAAGCAGATAAAAATACTGCAATTCCGTTTCCCGGAAGCACGAAAAAAGCGAGCACCTTTTCAGATACTCGCTTCAAGCGGATTACGGGGCTCGAACCCGCCACCTCGACCTTGGCAAGGTCGCGCTCTACCAAATGAGCTAAATCCGCATATGTTGTGTGAATGGCTCAGACCCACACATGCCTCCGGTCGGAATCGAACCAACGACACGAAGATTTTCAGTCTTCTGCTCTACCAACTGAGCTACAGAGGCGTATAATCGTTGGGGTTCCAACAACTGACGACCCGAAGGGGACTCGAACCCCTGACCTCTAGCGTGACAGGCTAGCGTTCTAACCAACTGAACTACCGGGCCATTCGTACCCGATTGGATACGATATGGAAACAATAGGGCTCGAACCTATGACCCTCTGCTTGTAAGGCAGATGCTCTCCCAGCTGAGCTATGCTTCCATGTTTTCATCGGAACTTGCGTTGCCGTGTCAACGTATGATATTGTATCACGTTGTCTTTTGTTTGTCAATAGGTTTTTGAAAAGTTTTTTATATTTTTATTTCTTTCGGCAGCGGATAGAGCATACAGCTTTTTTCTCCGTTCCCCCACACGCTGCCGTCCAGATATCTGTTATTCTCCCGCCGCATCCGGTTTCCGCAGAATAAACAGAACCTCTCCCATATAAATATCCAGCCCCGTATCCGAAGACTCTTCACAGGTACCTGTACAGTCGGTGGGAATGTATTGCTTCAGAAACCGCATTACTGCTCTGCCATTCAGCTGATGCAAAGATTCCCATTCCGCTGTAATCTCAAACCCGGCTGAAGAAAATACATCTCTCCAGGAGTCCTGCAGGATCAGTCTCACCGCCTCCCGCAGCTGCTCAAACGGAAACACACCGAACAGCCCGCCGTCCGCCTCACAGGTTTCATACAGCAGCGGCAGATCCACATCACAGTCTGCCCATTGTTCGCAGGCAATAAAATACCCTCCCGGCCGCAGGATCCGGTACACTTCAGCAATGCTCTTTTCCACACCGGAAGTATACAGCAAACCTGTATTACCATGAAAAGCACTGCTCTGGATGGCGTGGATCCCGGTCACATAAGATACCGTGTTGTCCCGGATGGGAATATCGTTATTGTCAAAGGATGCGGTACAGATATGGTATTCCGGAAGCTCATCCTGCAGGCACCCGTCCAGTGTACGCATGGTGCCTTCATCCATATCGGAGACACATACGGGTACGTCAGGGTATCTTCCCAGCAGATACGGGATCATACCCATGCCGAAATCACTGGCGATATCCAGCACCGGTTCCCCGTCCGCGGCAATCTTTGCGAAAATCTCCTGCAGCTCCGGCATATTGATCCACGGAAAATCCTCACCGGACACACGCTGACGGAACGAGTCCGCAAATCTCTCCCGGATCATCTTTGCCTTCCAGCTGTGGTATTCCTCCACCGAAGACCACGGAAGTCCCTGTATCCCTGCCGCAAGACTCTGCCGGACACCATCGTCAAAGGAAGTATGGAAATACACACCCCTGCCCTGCTGCCAGTCAGGTTCCCTCTTCAGAATTGCGGATATCCATTTTGTCATAACAGCACCTCCTCCGGCTGCTCTGCCATTTCCGGCAAATGTTCTGAAACACGAAAAAAGCGAGCACCTTTTCAGATACTCGCCTCAAGCGGATTACGGGGCTCGAACCCGCCACCTCGACCTTGGCAAGGTCGCGCTCTACCAAATGAGCTAAATCCGCATTTTGTGTGAACAACCCGGATCCACACATGCCTCCGGTCGGAATCGAACCAACGACACGAAGATTTTCAGTCTTCTGCTCTACCAACTGAGCTACAGAGGCGTACGACCCGAAGGGGACTCGAACCCCTGACCTCTAGCGTGACAGGCTAGCGTTCTAACCAACTGAACTACCGGGCCAGATGGAAACAATAGGGCTCGAACCTATGACCCTCTGCTTGTAAGGCAGATGCTCTCCCAGCTGAGCTATGCTTCCATATCTTGTGAACAGTGCCTAAATTTCAACCGTTTCTTTTGGATCCAGTTTGTTATATTTAGCGGCTGTCCCTTCGACATATAAGATTATATCACAATGACTTTTGTTTGTCAACCCCTTTTTTCAAAAAAATTTAAAATATTTTTCTTTTCTTCTTTCCCGGTTTTTCACACAAAAAACAGGCAGAGTCTTCCCTGCCCGCTTTTCCGATTTTTCCTTACTCCGTTTCTCTGTAAACCCGAACCCAGTCCACCAGAACACAGTCCGGCAGCTCCTCAGGCTTTATATCTCCTGCCCAGGTGCCGAATTCCGCCGTCAGCTTAACGTATGCCGGCACTTCGCAGATTTCCACTTCCGTATTCCGCCAGGTTTCCTCTCCGTCGATGTAGAAGATATAGGCATCCTTTGTCCATTCCAGGGCATAGGTGTGCCAGCCTTCGTACCAGTTTCCTTCGTAGAAGCATTTGGACACGGAGCGCAGGTTTTCCCGGTAGCCGCCCCAGTGGATCGCATGGTTTACGCCTTTCCGCAGGCATTCGCCGCTTTCCACAATGTCAACCTCCACACCTGCCTTTGCACTGGGAATTCCCCGGCCCATGCCGCGGCACAGGATCCAGAAAGCGCCCCAGTAGCCCGTGGTTTTCGGCAGCTGCATCCGGGCTTCAAAATAGCCGTAGGTCTGTTCAAATTTTCCCACCGAACGGATCGCACCGGACAGGGGTCTGCCGTCTTCTCTGAGGGAGGCTTTCAGCACAAGGTGTCCCTCTCCGTCCAGAAAGCTGTGGCTGTCGTCCCAGTATCCGCCCGCATTCTGCCGTCTGACCTGCGGCCCTCTTTCCCATTTGGTCATATCCAGCTCGGTTCCTTCAAATTCGTCTGAGAAGGTCAGAATCCATTTTCTGCCGTCGGGTGTTGCAAAGTTTTCCATATTTGTCCTCCCGTTTTCTAAAAATGCATTTCTGTTTCCATCATACACGATCCCGGCGCCTGTGTCAACCCACAGGAATTATTTAACCCTGCAGATAATTTTCAAACGCCTTGATCTGTCCGGGTTTGCCGATCACGGCGATGGTATCCCCGTGCCCGAATACTTCGATCCCGGCGTTGGTAAAGGAAGCTGCCGCGTTGTCAGATCATCATGTCCCGGTATGCCGCAAAAGCGGAAGGAATCGAATAGTCCGCCGGGTCGTCCATCCATGCAGCACCTTCGGAAAGCACCGGTACCGTATCCGTTTCGGCCATCCAGCCGCACAGGGACCATTCCACATGGGTGAATATATGTTTTGCGGCAGGCAGAGGCGCGGTGATTCTTGCGCTTACACCCAGTTTTCCCGCCATCTCCAGCATTTCTTCTTCCGTACACAGCTTCTCGGCTGTCAGCGGCTGCCACAGACCCGCCAGAAGCCCTTTTTCCGGCCGCCGGGTCACCAGCCATCCGCCGGGAGAACGGATCAGCAGCACCGTCACCGTGACAGCGGTTCTGGCCTTTTTGGGCGCTTTCACCGGCAGCGCTTCCACTGCATCGCCTCTCGCTTCCCTCCCTGTGCACAGATCCTGCAGGGGACAGCGGACACAGTCGGGGGAACGGGGTGTACATACCATAGCGCCAAGCTCCATCAGCGCCTGATTGAAATCCCCGGCAGCATCGGGAGGCATCTGCTGTCTCACCCGGCCGGTGCACCGTTCTTTGGTCTCCGGCTGCAGAATATCGCCTTCATCGTTGTACAGCCGGGAAAACACCCGGAGCACGTTCCCGTCCACCGCAGGTACGGGAATTCCCATGCTGATGGATGCGATCGCACCGGCGGTATAGGCACCGATGCCGGGCAGCTTCAGCAGTTCTTCGTAGGTACGGGGCAGTTCTCCGCCATAGTCCCGGCAGACAATCTGCGCCGCTTTCTGCAGGTTCCGGACTCTGCTGTAGTAGCCAAGCCCTTCCCACAGCTTGTTCAGCCTGTCGGGATCGCATTCTGCCAGAGAGCGCACATCCGGCAGCACATTCATGAATCTTTCGTAATAGGGCAGCACCGCCGCCATCCGGGTTTGCTGGAGCATAATCTCACTGACCCACACATGATACGGCGTAGGGTCTTCCCGGAACGGCAGCGACCGTCTGACGTTCTGGAACCAGGCCAGCAGCGGCGGCGCAATGGGGTATTGCAGTTCTTTCATAATGAGTTCCCGAAAAATATCTTACTTCATAAAGTATTCCGTCTCCGCTTCTGCGAGAGAGCCGAAAGTATAGCCTTCTTCCACCACATAGTGGATCAGCCACGGCAGCAGCTCGGCGGTTTCCGGGGTACTGTCGTGGAGCAGAATGATCCGCATATCGGAGGTACACTTTTCCCAGGTTTCGATAAAGGTTTTCTTCCAGTAGTCCCGGGTGGTCATATCCTCCGGGCACATATACAGGATTCCGTCATTGGTCACAATGTTCCAGTCATAGATCCGGTACCCCATCCCGTGGAGCCCGTCGATCATGTTCTTTCTCTGGGCACTGCCGAAATAGCTGCTGACGGAACCGCCGGGGAAACGGAAATAATACCTGTCCGATGCCGGCAGAGCGCCGACGGAAGTAACAACATTCTGCCAGGCCTGCACATCCTTCAGAAGGGCGCCGGAACTGGCATAAATGGATTCATATTTATGGGTGTTGCCGTGGCTGGCCAGCAGATGACCGTCTTCAGTGATCCGTCTTGCGGTATCGGGATATTTCTGCACAGAGGTACCCAGTGTGAAGAAAGCAGCTGGCACACCATAACGGCCGAGGGTATCCAGAATCTGTTCCGTATAGGCGGTGGGGCCGTCATCAAAAGTCAGATACACCCGGTTTGTACCGTCATACTCCGGCATTTTCATTTTGTTTCCCGACAGCATCAGCGTCACCGGCACAGCAGGATTCACATAATACCCGGTTTCATCCGATACCCCGGCATATTCCAGCCAGAGCAGCTCCCCGGCCGGTCTGGTGCTCCAGGTATACCGGATCTCAAAAGGAATCCCCGCCTCTTCCAGAATCCGCACAGCAGTTTCACCATCCGCCGCCAGTGCAGGGGACAGTGCCGTATACCCGAATTTTTCCGCATCGGACGCAGTACCGGTCCGGCCCGGACATTCGCTGTGAACCTGGCTTTTCAGCGTGGGAGAATCCGTCTCTTCCGGAGGCAGGAACACGGCAGAAGGTGTTGCCGGATTCCGGTTGTCCTTCAGAAAAACAAAATCCGAAAACAGATATATCCCGACACTGTAAACCAGCAGAATGGTCACAAAGAAGGTCAGCGCTGCCGCACGGACACTGAACCCTTTTTTCCATTTTCGTTTCGTACTGTTCTTCAAGTTCGGTTTCTCCTGTTTCCGGCATAAGGCATTTGTCTTTCTATTATTATAGCAGTATTCGACCGGTTATGCAAGGGGAAAGTCTTCCTGGGAAAAGAAAAAAATACCGCCCCATGAAAGAAGCGGTATTTTCATTGCTTTGGAAAAACAGAGACTTAGATCTTTTCCTTAACCTTGGAAGCCTTACCAACTCTGTCTCTCAGGTAGTACAGCTTAGCTCTGCGAACCTTACCGTAACGGATAACGTCAACAGAAACTACGTGAGGAGAATGGAGGGGGAAAGTCTTTTCCACGCCGCAGCCGTATGCTACGCGGCGAACGGTGAAGGTTTCGGAGATGCCGCCGCCGTGACGGGCGATAACGGTGCCTTCGAACATCTGCACTCTTTCTCTGGTACCTTCTTTGATCAGGTTGGCAACACGTACGGTGTCACCGATGTTGAAGGAGGGTACGGTTTCCTTCAGCTGCTCTCTGGTAAAAGCGTCGATCTTGTTGTTCATGTTCGACCTCCTGTTACTGGACATTCGTGCGGAGAGACGCAGAGGACTGTCCGTTTTCTGTGTGGGCGAAATGCCGCACATACTCTGATATTATACTATAATTTTACTTTTCTGTCAAGCGGGTTTCCCGAAATCCGCCATGGTAACTTTCACAAAATCCATCCCCGGAATCAGTCCTGTTTGCTGCGGAATGCTTCGATGATCGCATTCAGTTTGGTTTCCCCGGCGGACATCTTCTTTTCCACGGTGGAAACATAGTCGCTGGAGCCTGCGGTAACCAGTTCCCTGTAGACATTCCCCAGCCCGTTGATGGCGAAGTTGTAGGCATAGATAAAGTTGGTGGTAGCGGTTTCGTTGATCAGGTCAATGATCTGGGCGGAAATATCGTCTCTGGTGTACTTTACCTTCAGCGCGGTTTCATACCATGCCGGCGTCACGGTGCGGTAGGTTTCCACACCCAGCACTTCCAGCACAGCGCCCATCATATCCAGATTCTGGGAAGCCACGGAAATCCCGCCCAGCAGTGCCGTGTCATGCACCAGTGTACGGTATTCTTCCTGTGCTTCGTCATATTTGGGATGGGGCAGGAAGCCGTAGTCCTGTTCCATATCCCGCAGGTCGGTGATCAGATTGAACATACCGTTTCCAAGGAACAGTGCTCTGCCTTCCTTGAAAATCGCCACGTTTTCCCCATCCGTCTTGATGCAGGAGCCCTGGGTATAGAACATTTCGTTCAGCTTTTCCGCCAGAGAAACCGCCTTGTCACTGATCATGTTCAGCTGTACAAAGCCGTCTTCATCCCGGGTATAGAAAGGAATATCCGCACCGTACACATATCCGTCCACGGAAGCCATTGCCAGATAGGCGGCAAATCCCAGCCGGTCGCCCTTATCGGTAATACCGTCGTTGTTCATATCCACAAAGGCGCCCTCGATCAGTTCCTTCTTCCGGTCGATGGTCCAGTTTCCTGCCAGTACTTCCTCATACAGTTCGTTGGGATCCCCGTAGAATTCGGTGTATATATCCTTGTTGAAGAAGATAACCCGCTCCTTGGTCAGGGCGGAAATAAAGTAGTCCCCGGCCAGCAGATAACGGTAGTTTTCCCCCAGTTCCAGTTCGCTCATGTAATTATTGTTCCACCAGGGCTGGCTGAAGTCAATATGTTCAATATCATGTGCATTGACAAAGCAGTTTTCGGTGATCAGCTGGGTCACACCTGCCTGCTGTCCCAGAAACAGGTCATAGGACGAATCCCCTGCCAGAACCAGTGTGGTAACGGATCCGGCAATGGTGTTGTAGGCATCGTCATAGCCCCAGGAGGTCATGTCAATGTCCAGCCGGTCTTCCACCGCCATATTCCGGGCGTATACGGCGTCGTTGACAATTTCCCCGTTGGTTTCGCCGATGCCTTCAAAATATAGGTCGTTTTCCTTGATGATCCCGCAGTAGATGTTGAAGGAACGTCCGTTGTACTGCAGCCCCTCCGGCAGGCCGTCCTTTGCGTCCCGTCTGGGATCGGTTTCCGCCGGTTCGGTGTCGGCTACAGCAGCGGTATCGGTTCCGGCATCCGTTTCATCCGGTTCGTTTCCGCCGCAGGAAAGCAGAGTGCTGCCAGCCACGACAAGTGCCAGAAGTAATGCGGCAATGCGATGTATTTTCATATAAAAACCTCCGTACTCAGATATAAACTCAACATATAAGCATTATATCAAAGTACAGAGGGATTTGTCAACCGGCACAGAAATTAATATACCGTTTCATATTAAAATATCAGTATTTTTGCCGTTTTTATCAGTTTGCTTTTTCGTAAGCTTCCACAATTTCGGCAAGCTGGGTGGATACTGCCGTTTCCAGACCGGCTACTGCGGAAATATAGTCGGTAGAGTTATTGCCCACCAGAGTCCGCATGACAACACCGATCTTGGACAGGCTTGCATTGCAGGCGTAAATAAAATCAGTGGTCATGGCATCATGGATGATATCGATGATCTGCGCGGAAATATCATCTCTGGAATACTTGACCTTCAGGGCGGTTTCATACCATGCCGGTGTCACGCTGCGGTAGGTTTCCGATCCCAGCGCCTCCAGCACTGCCCCGGCGATGTCCAGATTCTGCGATGCGCCGGAAACCGCTCCCAGCAGCACAATATCCGTCACCAGACAGCGGTAGTTCTTCTGACTTTCATCCAGCTTGGGATAGGGCAGGAAGCCATAGTCATCCGTCATATCCCGGAAGAATGTGCCGGCAGCACCGAGAGTCTGCATTCCCACAAAGAGGGCCTTGCCTTCCTTGAACAGTTCCTTGTGGATGTTTTCGATTTTATACAGGCTGCCGGGCTGATGGAAGAAGCCGACCACCTTTTCGGTCAGGGTCACAGCCAGCTCATCCGTCATGTGCAGAGAGATAGTACCGTCCGCCTCATGCCGGGAGTAATCCATGTCGCTCAGATACATAAAGGGGTCCACGGAAGCTCCGTTGAGGTAGGTCACATACCCCAGCCGGTCATCCTGGTCGGTCATCCCGTTGTTGTTCAGATCCACATAGGCCGCTTCTGTCAGTTCGGCCAGCTTGTCCATAGTCCATGCGCCTTCCAGAACCGTCTGGTACAGATCATCGGCAGGACCGAAAGTGTTCTCATAAATCACCTTGTTGAACAGGAGGGCATCGGTATAGAAAAGGGTGGAAAGAATGTAATCCCCCGCCAGGAAATACCGGGTGTCCGTGCCGATGGAAATCTCATCCATGTAGCCCGTGCTCCACCAGGGCTGAGAAAAATCCAGGTGTTCCAGCTCGTTGGCGTTGACAAAGCCGCCCTCGGTAATCATGGGAACCATGCCGTACTGCTGGCCGAGGAAAAAGTCCACAGAGGCATCACCCGACTGCAGATACACCCCGATTTTCTTGGAAATGGAATTGTGATCCACATCCGCGTCCAGCCGATGGCTCAGCTTCACATTCAGCCGCTCCTCCACCGCCAGATTCCGCTGAATGGCTGCATCACTGACCACATCACCGCTCAGTTCAGCTCCGCCCCAGTAAAAGACCTCCTGCCCTCCGTTGGCAGGCACATAAATACCAAACTCAGTTCCGTGGAAATCCAGGGCATCCAGCAGATTGTCCGGGTATGTTTCCTCTTCCGTTCCGGCCGGTTCCGTATCCGCGCCGGCAGAAGGTTCGGATGTAATATCTGTTTCGGTTGTCCCGCCGCAGGAAAGCAGAGTGCTCCCCGCCATCACAAGGGCCAGAAGCAGTGCGGTTATACGATGTGTTCTCATAAAATTTCTCCTGTCGGAATTATTTTTCAATACATTTCAGTCCGCTGATGCACACCAGGATCAGAACAAAATGGGGTGCCATCATCAGATACCATCCCCCCAGCAGCACTGCGGAGAGGATATGTCCGGCCGCCAGAAGCACACAAAGTGCTCCCATGAGCAGTCTGCCGGACTGTTTTTTGTAAAAATACATGCCCAGAAGCCCCAGCGGTACCGCCAGCACGGAAACGATCATGCCGATCACCATATTCTGCAGGCTCCCGCCGGTAGCATAGATCATTCCCAGGCAGGTGACAGCGGGCATTACGTAAAGGATCAGTGCCACACAGGCAAAAATGAACCGGTCACGCATTTTTTCCGCCGGTGTTTTCTGCGGTGCGGCAGGTGCGGTATTCTGTTTTTGGGACGGAAGGCCGTTCGGTCTGGATTTGGACATATGGATTATACCTCAGCTATTATAATTTTTCTTCAGTATAACATATTTTCATCTGTATTCCAAGAGCCGGCGGGGAAATATTCCGTGAATTTTACGGATTCTCCTTCTCCTGCCGCAGGGAGGCATATTTCGGATCGCTGTCTATCCGTTCCAGCAGCGCTTCGGAGAGACCGCGGCGGTATCCTCTGAATATATCCATATGCCACCTGGGCCATTTGGTATATGTAACTTTCTTTGCACCGTTGATCAGCGGGCCGGCATACGCAAAAACCGACTGATACCGTACAGCTTCATAGGCCCTTCCATGTTCAAAAGCCCTGTCAAAAGCGGATAATGCTTCCTTGGGATCGGCAGTACGGGCAGCACACAGCAGGTACAGCCGGCACAGCGTCAGGTGGTGTTCCCCGCACTGTCCCTCCGCAAACAGGGATTCAAAAACCTCCGCATACTTTCGCAGGATTCCGGCGGCATATCCGTCCTCCACGGTTCCGAGGGTCTGGATCACCCTGTTCAGTGCCACCGCCAGCGTGTCCGCCAGCGCCAGGATTTCATTGCCGTAGCATTCGCTTCTCTCTTCCCCGTCCGCCGCCCTTGCCAGCATGGTCTCCCGGCTGAAATGTACCGGTGTGCAGGAGCGCGCCAGGGTTTCCGCCCGTTCCTTTTCCCCCATCCAGCCGTACAGCAGCACCAGCTGGAACAATACACGGTCCCGGTCTTCCGGTTCTGTTTTCAGATCCAGCACCTTTTCCAGCACGGCAGCCGCCTCCCGGAAGTACGGATTCTTGCTGTTGTACACCGTATCGTTCACCGGATATCCGTCATCTCCCATGGTCCGCCGGGCACCGTAGTTTTTCACCCCGTACATGGACAGCGCATACCCCAGACGGAGCAGTATCGACCTGTCCTCCGGGAATTCCAGCAGTGTTTCCCGCAGTTCGGTAATGCATTCCTCCGTAACGGCATCCTTGACGATCAGACTGTCCGCCCGTTCCAGAACGGCTCTGATCTTATCCTGTCTGTCCCCGTCATATCCGAACAGTTCGTCAATGGACACATGAAAGTAATTGGCAATCCGGGGTATCAGCTCCACATCCGGATACCCGCCGCCGGATTCCCAGCGCGACACCGCCTGGGTAGACATTCCCAGCGCCTCCGCAAGTGCTTCCTGAGTCTTGCCGGCCTTCCGCCGGAGGGTGCGTATCATTTCTCCCATCTTCATCGGTATAAGTCTCCTGTAAATAAAAATATTCACCGGTGTATCTACAGTATAGCAGACACTGCCGGTGAATACAATCATCCATTTATTGTTGTTTTATCCCGTTTTCGTGGATTTTTCACTGTGCGTCCTCGCCGGATTTCTTTTCCGCCAGCTTGTCACCAAGCTTCTGCAGAACGATTACGCAGGCGATGATTACAGCAATTACGATCAGAATGCAGGCCATGCCCACACCCATATAGTACAGGTTGGATACAAAATTCAGAGGATTGAAAGTCATAGTATGTTACCTCCCCTTAATGCATAAAGAACTGCAGAATCAGACCGCCGGCGATAACGGAAGCGATCTGGCCGGATACGTTTACGCCGATGGAGTGCATCAGCAGGAAGTTCTGGGGATCTTCCTTCAGGCCCATCTTGTGGACAATACGTCCGGACATGGGGAACGCGGAGATCCCGGCGGCACCGATCATGGGGTTGATCTTGCTGCCTTCCTTCAGGAACAGGTTCAGAATCTTGGCAAACAGAACGCCGCCTGCGGTATCAAAGATAAACGCTACCAGACCAAGGCCCAGAATCAGGAGGGTATCCAGCTGCAGGAAGGTTTCCGCATGCATCTTGGTGGCGATGGTAATCCCGAGGAAAATGGTGATCAGGTTGGCCAGCACCTTCTGTGCGGTTTCAGACAGGGAGTTCAGCACGCCGCATTCCCGGATCAGGTTACCGAACATCAAAAAGCCGATCAGAGAAACAGATTCGGGAGATACAAGACCGGTGATGATGGTGATCACGATGGGGAACAGGATCTTGGTCAGTCGGGAAACCGGCTTGCCCTTGTAATCCATACGGATCAGCCGTTCCTTCCGGGTGGTCAGCAGCTTGATTACCGGCGGCTGAATGATGGGCACCAGCGCCATGTAGGAGTAAGCCGCTACCATGATAGCCCCCAGATACTGGGAACCCAGCTTGTTGGCAACCACAATGGATGTGGGACCGTCCGCCGCACCGATGATGGCGATGGACGCAGCGTCATTGATCTCAAAGAACATGGACGCCAGGCACAGGGTAAAGAAAATACCGAACTGGGCTGCCGCACCGAAAATCATCAGCTTCGGATTGGTCAGCACCGGCGTAAAGTCAATCATTGCACCGATCCCGATGAACAGAAGCAGGGGGAACAGCTCGTTGTCAATCCCCGCATTGAACAGGGTGGTCAGAGCGCCTTCTTCCCCGATGGCACCGGAGAGCGGCAGGTTTACAAGGATAGCCCCGAAACCCATGGGCAGAAGCAGGGTGGGTTCCATATCCTTGGCAATGGCCAGATAGATCAGCAGACCGCCGATAGCCCACATCACCAGATAGCGCCAGTCAAGATAGGCAAAATTCTGATATAAAATTTCCATGATGGATCCTTTCTGTATTTTCCGGGATTTGCCGGATTTCAACGCTGTATATCATACCACGAATCTCCGCCCAGTATGTGAATAATTTATGAACTTTTACGATATTTCATGAATTTCCATCAAAAATCATCATATTTATTATATAGATGAGTTCCGGAATGGCGTATCTTTGTCTGAAACGGAAAAAGACCTGCCGGTAGGCAGATCTTCCGTATTTTGTTTCCGCAGCATTCCGGATCCGTCCGGCGTCTCAGAACGCCATACCCAGCCGGAAATCCCGACGGGCGAAGAAAGCAGCGGTACCCAGTTCCAGCGCGCCTTCTTCCGTGTCAAGATTCAGTCGGTAGTAGCGGTAGTTCACGCCAAGACCCTGGGTATAGTAAACCATGTATCCGTCCTTTTCCACTGCCTTGATCTTTACATCCTTCCAGGTTTCCCCATCCTGGGAAGCGGACAGGGTCACAGTGTATGCATCGTCACATCCGCCCAGCACAAAAGCAGACAGGCGGAATTTCTTCCCGGCAGTCACAGACATGGTCACCCCGTCGGCTGCTTCTTCAAATACCGCAGTGGTGGCATTGTCGTCATCGTACAGGGGTGTCAGATCGGCACCGTCGGATGCCAGACTGCTGGTCACGCTGACCTGTGCGGCATCCTTTATCCGGGGCAGGTTCACCGGATCGGCGGGAGCGGTATCTTCGGCAGCGGCACAGAGTGCCATCATGGCAGCCAGCAAAAGTGCGGCGGCAGTTTTCAGCATATGTTTCATCGTAGTATTTCCTCCTCTGTTGGGACTTTTCATCATGTTCTATTATCATAGCACAGATCCGGTCCGCTTGCAATGGCAGGACGGCATTTTCTTTGTGAATTTTTTAATTTCTTCGGTCACCTTAGTAAAATTCTCCAAAATCCCTTCTTTCCCGGCTGAAAAAATCCACTGTTTCACTCTTGCACCGGACGGGGGGAATGTGATACCATTATACTGTATATTTTTGTACTCATGCAAATATGGTGTCCGCTGCAGCGGAAGATAACGATACGATATTACTACAGGAGAATCATTATGGATCTCACTACACATGCCCCTGTCAAAATTTTTCTGGGCAACGAATGCCTGACAGGCAACAAGGATCTGTTCCGGCTTGGGAAAAAGGCACTGATCGTCACAGGCCGTCACAGCGCCGATGCCTGCGGGGTGATGGATGACCTGAAAGCCATTCTGGAGGAAATGTCCATTCCCTATGCCCGTTTTGCCGAAATCACGGAAAATCCCCTGGCGGAAACCTGTCACAAAGGCGGTGCGTTCTGCCGCATGGAAGGCTGTGACTTTGTAATCGCAGCCGGCGGCGGTTCTGTCCTTGACGGTGCCAAAGCCATTGCGGCTTATGCAGTCAATCCGGATGCGGATGTGCTGGACATTTACGATGCCGAAAAAGTATCCGTTCCGGGCCTTCCCCTGATCGCCATTCCCACCACGGCCGGGACCGGCAGCGAAGCGGCGCCCTATGCGGTACTGACCCTGCCCGGCGGCCAGAAGAAAAAGACCTTCAAGAGTCCCTGGAGCTGGCCGAAATACAGCTTTGTATGTCCCAAGTATACATATACCCTGTCTCACGAATACAGCGTGAGCACGGCACTGGACGCTCTGGCACACGCCATTGAATCCTATCTGTCCCCCAAGTCCACGGAAGAAAGTCAGCTGGCCGCCGTGTTTGCCGCAAGAGAAGTATGGGATGTGCTGTTCCTGGGTCATGACGGCGAAGGCGAAAAGGATGCCGGCGGTTTCACCCCCAGACAGAGACAGCGGCTGATGTACGCCGCCACCAATGCGGGAATTGCCATCAGTTACACCGGCACCGGGTTCCCCCATCCGCTGGGCTACAGCCTGACTCTGACCTACGGCATTCCCCACGGCAGAGCCTGCGCCATCTTTGAAGGTGCGTTCATCCGGTACAACCGGCTTTCCAAAATCGGCCGTAACGCTATTGACGCTCTGGCCGTGGCCATGGACACCACAGTGGAAGAAATGGCTGTGCGGATTCCGAAAATGGCGGGACTGGACGAGCTGACCATGACGGCAGAAGAAGCGGAACGGCTTATTGATCTGGTAGCCGGTGCGGGCAACTACGCCAACAGCCCCTATGTGATTTCCCGGGGTGAAATGTCCGATATTTACCGCAGACTGTTTGTCAGAGGATAAAACGGGCTATACTGAAACCGCGGCACCGGATTCTCAAGCCGTTTCCGGAAGAAAAATGGGAAACTTTCCCTCTATTTTACAAAAAAACTGTTGCTAATTGCCGCAAAATATGGTATAGTAATGGATGGTAAAAAATCATTATCCAAACAGGAGATTAAAAATATGACCTACAACAAGAAGACC
>SVSN01000074.1 GCA_015064285.1 Oscillospiraceae bacterium
CGGTTTCAACTGCAGTGGTATCTGCAGAGGTGTCTGCTGTGGTTTCGGATGCTCCGCCGTCACCGCAGGCTGCCATGGAGGAAGCCAGCATCAGGAGACAGAGCAGGAGAGAAAGTTTCTTATGCATAGAAGTTCTCCTTAATATATAATTTGGATTGACATGACTATAGCATAAAATTATTAAATATTTGTGAATAAATGTAATAATTCGCAAAAAAAAGCGAAGCGACTCTCTGTTTTGGTAATTTGCACAACAGAAGCCCTTCGCTTTTGGGTATAAAACCATATTATTCTGTCCGGAGCAGCATATCTGCCAGTTCGGCAGGTGTGTCCGCAAAGACGGCAGCACCGTGGGCGGTCAGGAAATCTCTGTCACGGAACCCCCAGGTAACGGAGATACAGTCCATGGCAGCATTTTTTGCGGTTTCTATATCCACATCCGAGTCACCGATGTATACACATTCTTCCGCAGTCACACCGAAAGCTTCCATTGCCAGAAATACAGTGTCGGGAGCGGGCTTTTTCCGGATTCCGGCAGATTCTCTCTCTCCGGCAGCAAAGGGAATGATAGGAAAATATTCTTTTACCAGATCCACAGCGGCATCGTGGAATTTGTTGGAAACCACAGCCATGCGGATACCGGCAGCGTCAAG
Source organism: Oscillospiraceae bacterium (assembly GCA_015064285.1). Lineage (GTDB taxonomy): Bacteria > Bacillota > Clostridia > Oscillospirales > CAG-272 > UMGS1696. Next base: position 654 of record SVSN01000074.1, read on the forward strand.
GCGGGCCAGCAGTTCGGGGATGCCTTCGTACGGACAGGTTTTATTCCGGGCTATTTTGGCATATTCCCGGCGGAAATCGGCAAGACAAGCTTCAAATTCCGGATTGTCCTGCCCCTCCGGTACCACCCGTTCGATCAGCTTTACCACACCGTTGCCGATGGCCATCCGTACTTCGTCCAGTGAACGCAGGGGCATTCCATGCATGCCGAGGGCAATGTTTACCCCGTCCGCCAGATCTGCCAGTGTGTCCAGCAGTGTTCCGTCCAGGTCAAAAATAACTGCTTTGTATGTTTTCATGATATTGCTCTTTTCTGTCAGATATTCTATAAGAAGATTATACCGCACACCGGACGACTTGTCAAATCTTTTCAGAACGAATGAGAATTTTTCCGCAGAATCACCGGAAAACGATTGCAATTTCACCGGAAAACCGTTATAATACAGACAGATACAACCTGCGGATTACAGGAGGAAACTATGGCATTTCAGAGAATTGAACATACAGTGGATTTCTGCGTAGTAGGCGGCGGACTTGCGGGGATGTGTGCGGCCATTGCGGCTGCCAGAGGCGGATCCAAAGTGGCGCTGATTCAGGACCGGCCTGTGCTGGGGGGCAACGCGTCTTCCGAGATCCGGATGTGGGTCTGCGGTGCGGACGGGCATAACAACAGAGAAACCGGTTTGATCGAAGAGATTCAGCTGGCATCCCTGTGGCGGAATCCGGACAAGAATTATTCCATCTGGGACGGTATTCTGTACGAAAAAGTGCGGTTTGAGAAAAATATTACTCTGCTGCTCAACTGTTCTGTTTGTGACGCCGTCATGGAGGACGGGAAGATCGTTTCCGTGACCGGTTGGCAGACCACCACCCAGAAGTGGCATACCGTAAAGGCTGACTATTTTGCAGACTGTTCCGGGGACAGCGTTCTGGCTCCCATCACCGGTGCGGATTTCCGGGTAGGCAGAGAAGCCGCTTCGGAATTCGGGGAAAAGACCTCTCAGGTAGAGGAAGACAAACAGACCATGGGCATGAGCTGCCTGATCCAGCTGCGGAAGTCGGAAAGAGTCACGGAATACATTCCGCCGGAATGGGCGATGAAGATGACGCCTGAGGTGATCAGGCTCCGGAAGCCGCACATGGAACACAGCTCCGAAAACTTCTGGTACATGGAACTGGGCGGCAACCGGGATTCCATCGGCGATACGGAAGAACTGCGGGATGAACTGGTAGCCATGGCTTACGGTATGGTGGACTACATCAAGAACAGCGGTGAAGTGGCGGACGGCCCGTACTGGGAACTGGAATTTCTCGGGTTCCTGCCGGGCAAGCGTGAATCCCGCCGTATGATGGGTGCGTACCTGATGACCCAGAATGATGTACTGGCCGGCGGTGCATTTAGAGATACCGTTGCCTTCGGCGGCTGGCCGCTGGATGACCACCATCCGGACGGATTCTACCATGCGGGCAACCCCAATGTGTGGGGACATACACCCGCACCTTATGGGATTCCCTATCGCTGTCTATACTCCCGCAATGTATCCAACCTGTTCTTTGCCGGACGGAATATCTCCATGACCCATGCCGCCATGAGCAGTGCCCGGGTTATGGCGACCTGTGCTCTGCTTGGGGAAGCGGTTGGTGAAGCCGCCAATGCGGCAAGAGAATTCGGTCTGTCTCCCCAGGGTGTGTACGACGAAAAGCTGGATCTGCTGCAGCAGCGGCTGATGGAACACGGCTGCTTCCTGCCCAGGTTCTCCAGAACCATTGCCGATGTGTGCAGAAATGCAGAGCTTACCGGCGAAGGGGAAAACCTGGCTGTACTGCGTGACGGTATCGACCGGAACAACCATACCTACGGCGAAGAAGACCACAGCACACTTCTGCCCTTCGGCAAGCCTGTGACCTATACCTTTGCCGCTCCTGCGGAAATCGCCAACATCCATCTGGCCTTTGATTCCGACCTGGACAGAGATACTATGCCCGGAGACAACTGTGAAAGACGGCACTCCATGCGGGCCAACCGCACAGCAGAAAGCCCCACCATGTGTATGCCGAAGACACTGGTAAAAGGCTATCGCATTACCGCAGTTACGGAATCCGGAGAAACTGTGATTCTGGCGGAAACCGAACGGAATCTGCTTCAGTGCGTGAACATTCCGGCAGCAGGAAAGTACAGCGTGGTTTCCTTTATCCCGCTGACATCCTGGAGTGACGGAGCAGAGGCGAGTGTGCGTGTATTCTCCTTTGATCTGCGGTGAACGAAAACTCTGAAAGCATAAAGAAAGCTGGTATACCCGGACAAAACGGATATGCCAGCTTTTTGTTATTGGTTTTCAGCTTCCGGATGTTCTTTCAGATAGAGCTTTTTGGTGTTGCGGTGTGCCCGGAAGTAGTTGATGGTATGTACCGATGTGGTGATAAACCAGCTGATAGGGTAGGAAATATACAGCATGGGCAGAGAACGGAACCATGTGAAGAAGGTGTAGATCCAGAAAATACGGATCCCGCAGGCTCCCAGCATGGAAGTGATCATGGGCGTGACGGACATTCCCATCCCCCGCTGACAGCCTACCATAACTTCCATCAGACCGCAGAGAAAGTAGGGCAGCATTACATAAAACAGACGCACCATACCGTAATCGATGGCTTTCAGGTTTTCCAGATTCTTCTGCATGGCTTCTTCCGTGGCGGGATTTTCTTCAATGGGAAGATAGATTTCCAGCAGCGGTTCGCCTACCAGATAAATACCGGTACCCATTATGAGGCCGATCAACACGACGATGGCGGCACAGGACAGCATAACCCGGTGGAGCTTGTGGATTTTTCCCGCTCCTACATTCTGGCCGGTGAAGGTCAGCGCCGCCTGATACAGAGAGTTCATGGCGGTGTATACAAATCCTTCCAGCTGACCGGCTGCCGTATTTCCGGACATAACCACGGAACCGAAGGAGTTGATGGAGGACTGAATTACTACATTGGAGATGGAGAACACGCTTCCCTGCAGACCGGCAGGCAGCCCTACCTGTACCACACGAACCAGTTTGTTTTTATAGATTTTCAGTTCTTTCAGATCCAGCTTTCCGCAGTCGTCCAGACGGATCATGTATACCATAACCATGATCATGGAAACATACTGGGAGATGATGGTTGCCAGTGCCACACCGGCAACACCCATATGGAAGACGATCACGAAAATCAGGTTCAGGATTACGTTGATCAGTCCTGAAATGGTCAGGAAATACAGAGGCCGTTTGGTGTCCCCCATGGCACGGAGCATGGATGCACAGAAGTTGTATACCATGGAAGCCGGTGTGCCCAGGAAATAGATTTTCAGATACAGGGTGGACAGGGGCAGTACGTTTTCCGGAGAACCCATCCAGCGCAGGAAAGTTCCCGAAAACAGAAAACCGATCACAGCCACAAGCAGTCCGCCGATCATGCTGATGAGTACGGAGGTGTGGATGGTCTGCCGGACACCTTCCTTGTTTCCGGCACCGTAGTCCTGTGCCACAGCCACACTGGAACCGACCGCCAGTCCCATGCAGATGTTCAGAATCAGATTGATCAGGGAACCGGTGGAACCTACTGCCGCCAGTGCCGTCTGGCCGTCAAACTGGCCCACAACAATGTTGTCCGCCGCATTGTACAGCAGCTGCAGCATCCCGGTGGCGATCAGCGGCAGACTGAACCGGAATATATTGGGGATCATAGGCCCGTTCACGATATCAATCCGCTTGGCCGTTGACTGCATACTTTATCCTCCTGTCGATGTGTTTTCAAAAAAATCAGCAATACTCATTATACCATCCTGCCAGCCAAAAAGCAAGACAACAAATGTATGAAAGGAAAGAGAAATAATGGCAGCCGATTGGCGTATTTTGTCAGGCATGGGTATTCTGCAAACAGAAAGAACCGGTCTGTACCGATTCTTTCCGTTATATTATTCTTCCATGAATTTTTCGATTACTTTATCGTAATACCGCATCGCAGATCTTTCCTTGGACTTATAATAGGAAGCGATTTCGTTTTTCTTTCCCATGATCTGGTCCTGGAACAGGAATGCCACACCCTGCCAGTTGTCGTAAACAAAGCCGAAGTCATACACACGGGATGCCACACACAGGTCGATCATTTCCGCATCTTCTTCGGAAGAGGAATACCGCTGCTTCAGACATACATCATAGAAGGCGGGCAGGACGTGTTTATACGTTTCCGCGCAGAGAGCTTCGGTCAGGATACCCACAAATTCCGTGTCTGCTGTGGTAATGGGCAGGGACAGGGACTGATGGTATCCGTCAGCCATGGTAATGTATCTGCTCTGTGCCGCATCGAATTTGGGATAGGGAATGATTCCGTATTCGTGTTCGTAATCTGCCAGCTGAACGGCATCTCCGATGGTGGCGGCGGTTACCAGGCAGCGGTAATCCAGGAAGAACATCATCCCGCAGCCATGGGTCTTTTCCATCGCAGCGATACCGGGGGTTTCCCATACCAGATGGTACAGCTTGTCGTACAGATCAATCAGGTGCTCAGAATAGTATACATATTCAAGTTCTCCCGCACTGTTTTTCCGGAAGACGGGATTGTCACCCGCCCAGGTATAGGTTACCATGTTGGAAAGGTGGTCGGTGCCCAGCGCAAAGTAGTCCGCATTCGTATCGATGGAACCGTTCCCGTTCAGGTCGGTGTAGACACTTTCGGAAAGCTCGGTCAGCAGATCCATAGACCATTCGCCGTTTTTCACAATGTCATACATATTGTCAATACCGTATTCCACTGCTTTTTCCTTGTCATAAATCATGCAGTAGGTGGCGGCAATACTGGTCAGCGCATAGTCGCCGATGGCGATGAAGTTTTTGTTGTTCAGGGTCAGGTCTTCCACGGTGGAATCGGCCCACCACGGCTTGTCAAAATCCACATAGGGAATGTCGTACCAGTTCAGATACAGCCCCTTGACCACATTGCCGCTGTTGGCTACAACATGAAAGTTGATCAGATGGAAGTCATCGGAGATCCCGGAACGCACACACTTTTCGATATAGGCAGTGGTCTGTTTCACATCTCCGTCAATCCCATGAGCACCCAGCTTGACGGAAAACCGGTCTTCCACACGGATATTCATATTGTAGATCTCATCGTTGACAATTTCTCCCTTGAGCTCTTCCGGAATCATAGTACCTGTCTCCCCGACGGTGGTCAGGGAGATAAAATCTGCTCCGTCATAATTTCTTTCGGGCAGTTCATCAGAAATACTCAGTCGGGCTTCTTGGGCTGTGGTTTCCTTTACTTCTTCTGTGGATACCGTATCAGCAGTGGTTTCTGCGGAAGTACTGTCGTCGGCACAGGAAGACAGCAGCGGCAGAAGCATGGAAGCAGCCAGCATCAGTGTGATCCATTTTGTTCTGTATCGCATTGTCCAGATCTCCTTACAGGTTATATAAAATTGATAAAAATATGCTTCGGCTCCATTATAACCCTCCGTAAACAGAATGTCAAGATTACAGGATACTTTTGGCGACATGAAAGAAAGCGGTGTACAGACGGGATTGGTTCAGGTCGTAAATTGTATTCTATAAATTGTGCTGTTTCCGGCAGGGAAGTGCTGAAAACCTCCAACAGATTGACCATTGACAAAAATTGTCATCTGGATATAATAGATATATTGATAATTTTCAGAATATGAGAGGAAGTATACCTATGTTTCGACGAATGATCGGGTGCATCGGGGAATACAAAAAGCTGACCATCATGACGCCGCTGTTCATGGTGGGAGAAGTAACCATTGAATGCCTGATCCCTTTTTTTATTGCCAATCTGATCAACCGGATCAAAACAGGCTGCCCCATGTCCGATATCTACCGGATCGGCGGGATTCTGTTTCTGATGGCTGCGCTCTCCCTGACTTTTGGTGGCCTAGCCGGTTTTACCGCAGCCAAGGCTTCTGCAGGGTTTGCCAAGAATCTGCGGAAAGCGATTTTCTACAAGACCCAGGATTTTGCTTTTGAGAATATCGATAAGTTTTCATCGGCATCTCTGGTGACCAGAATGACCACGGACGTGGCCAATGTACAGATGTCCTTCATGATGATCATCCGTACGGCAGTCCGCAGCCCTCTGATGTTTGTTTTCTCCATCATTATGTCTTTCTATATGGGCGGCCCTCTGGCGGTGACCTTTGTGATTGTGGTGCCGATCCTTACGTTTGCCCTTCTGATGGTGGCCAGAAAAGCCATGCCTGCTTTCCGCGCCGTGTTCCGGAAGTATGACAAACTGAACGAGTCCATTGAAGAAAATGTGGCGGCCATGCGTGTGGTCAAGGGCTTTGTCAGAGAATCCTATGAAAAGAAAAAGTTCGGTGACGCAGCTGAAAATATCCGCTGGGATTTCACCAAAGCGGAAAGGATCGTGGCGCTGAACAATCCTGTGATGCAGTTCTGTATGTATTTCAATATGGTCTTCATCATGCTGGTGGGGGCACAGCTCATCATAACCACCTCCGGTGCTCAGATTCAGGTAGGCCAGCTGTCTGCCATGCTGACATACGGTGTGCAGATCCTTATGTCCCTGATGATGCTGTCCATGATCTATGTCATGCTGACCATGTCTGCGGAATCCATGCGCCGTATTGACGAAGTTCTGACCGAACAGTCTCTGCTGACCAGTCCGGAAAACGCCGTGACGGAAGTGAAGGACGGTTCCATCGATTTCACAGATGTAAGCTTCAAGTATTCTGCCAGGGCAGAACGATATGCTCTGGCGGATATCGATCTGCATATTGCCTCCGGTGAAACCGTGGGGATCATCGGCGGTACCGGTTCCAGCAAATCCACCCTGGTGCAGCTGATTCCCCGGCTGTATGATGTGACGGTAGGTTCTGTCAAGGTCGGCGGCCGGGATGTACGGGAATACGATCTGGATACCCTGCGGGATGCTGTGGGGATGGTTCTGCAGAAAAATGTACTCTTTGCCGGCACTATCAAGGAAAACCTCCGCTGGGGAAATCCGGATGCCACCGATGCGGAACTGGAAGAAGCCTGCAGACTGGCGCAGGCCCACGACTTTGTGTCTGCGTTCCCGGATGGATATGATACCATGATCGAACAGGGCGGTACCAACGTGTCCGGCGGCCAGAAACAGCGTCTGTGTATTGCCAGAGCGCTGCTGAAAAAGCCGAAAATCCTGATTCTGGACGACTCCACCAGTGCTGTGGACACCAAAACCGATGCGCTGATCCGTGCCGGTTTTGCCAGATACATTCCGGAGACTACCAAGATCATCATTGCCCAGCGGATTGCTTCTGTGGAGCATGCCGACAAGATTCTGGTTCTGGATCAGGGAAAGATCGTTTCCATGGGCAGACATGAAGAACTTCTGAAAACCAGTCTCATTTACAGGGAAGTATACGAACAGCAGACGAAAGGAGGAAACGCCAATGAAGCCGAATGAAAAAGGCAAGCCCCGGTTTGATGCCGCCAAACGGAAATCCCTGGGCAGACTGCTGAAGATGCTCTGGCAGTTCTACCCGGTGCTGGTTCCTCTGACGGGACTGTGCATTCTGTTCTCAGCGGTGGTGTCCTCCATTCCTGCTACCTTTACCCAGCGAATCATTGCCATCATTGAAGTATGGGTGCAGTCCGGTGACTGGGCAGCTGCAAAAGGGGAGATCATGCCTCTGATTTATCAGCTGATCTTTATCTACGCTCTTTCGCTGGTGTCCATGTTTACCTATACCCAGCTGATGGCGTATATCACTCAGGGGTTTCTGTGTAAAATGCGCCGGGCAATGTTCGATAAAATGCAGGATCTGCCCATCCGGTATTTCGATACCCACCGGCACGGGGATATCATGAGTTACTACACCAACGATATCGATACCCTCCGGCAGTTGGTATCCCAGGCGATTCCCTCGCTGCTGCAGGCGGGGATGATCGTACTGGTGGTGCTGTCCATCATGCTGTATTATTCCATCTGGATGACACTGGTGGTACTGACCGGTGTGATTGCCATGCTCTTTGTGACCAAAAAAATCGGGGCAGGCTCCGGGAAATATTTTGTCAGACAGCAGAAAGCCATGGGGAAGACCGAAGGCTTTGTACAGGAAATGATGAGCGGTCAGAAAGTTGTCAAGGTTTTCTGCCATGAAGAAAAAAGCAAAGCGGATTTTGATGTGATCAATGAGGGGCTTTATGAAGACAGCTTCCGTGCCCATGCATATGCCAATATTCTCGGCCCCATCATCAACAACATCGGGAACCTGCTGTATGTGCTGACAGCCATCGTGGGCGGCTCCCTCCTGCTTGCGAAAGTACCCAACCTGAGCCTGTCCGGCATGGCCCTCGGTATTGATATCGTGATTCCCTTCCTGAACATGACCAAGCAGTTTACCGGGAACTTCAACAACGCTTCCCAGCAGGTCAACTCCATCGTGATGGCCATGGCAGGTACCCAGCGGATCTTTGATATGATGGATGAAGCCCCCGAAGTGGATGACGGGTATGTGACACTGGTGAACGCCAATATCGCCGCCGACGGAACCATAACGGAGACGGAAAAGCATACCGGTCACTGGGCATGGAAACATCCCCACGGAGACGGCAGCGTGACCTACACCGAACTGCAGGGCGATGTACAGCTTACCGAAGTGGATTTCTCCTATGACGGGGAAAAGCAGGTGCTGACCGATGTGTCTGTATACGCCAACCCGGGACAGAAGGTAGCCTTTGTTGGTGCAACCGGTGCCGGGAAAACCACCATCACCAATCTGATCAACCGTTTCTACGACATTGCCGATGGGAAAATCCGCTATGACGGTATCAATATCGGCAAGATTAAGAAGGACGACCTGCGCCGTTCTCTCGGGATTGTTCTGCAGGATACCAACCTGTTTACCGGAACAGTACTGGAAAACATCCGTTACGGACGGCTGGATGCTACGGACGAAGAATGTGTGGCTGCCGCAAAGCTGGCCGGGGCTGACGATTTCATTACCCGTCTGCCGGAAGGCTACAGCACCATGCTGACCTCCAACGGTTCCAACCTGTCCCAGGGCCAGCGACAGCTGATTGCCATTGCCAGAGCAGCCGTTGCCGATCCGCCGGTCATGATTCTGGACGAAGCCACCTCTTCCATTGATACCCGTACGGAAGCCATTGTATCCCGGGGTATGGACAAGCTGATGGAAGGCCGGACAGTGTTCGTAATTGCCCATCGTCTTTCCACGGTCATGAACTCTGATGTGATCATGGTACTGGATCACGGCCGGATCATTGAAAGAGGGAACCATGATAAGCTGATTGCGGAAAAAGGTACGTACTATCAGCTGTACACCGGTGCCTTTGAACTGGAATAATAAGAATAAAGCCTTTCGGGAAACCGGGGGCTTTTTTCATGGCAGTAAGTCTGTTTTTTACGAATTATTGTGACTATGTCACAGTAATGTTCATAATTTTGTGGTATACTGTTTCCAACGAAAAAGAAAGAAGGGAATCCCGATGAAACCGAAGATCACTCTGAATCCGGACGCAGAGGTAGTGAAAATGGTAAAGGAAGGTCTGGCAGCCAAAGGCGGCTATTGTCCCTGCCGGCTGGAGAAGACCGAAGAAAACAAATGCATCTGCAAGGAGTTCCGGGAGCAGATGGAAGACCCCGATTTTGAAGGCTTCTGCCACTGTATGCTGTACTACAAGGCAAAAGCGTAACCATACATAAAAAACAAAAGGAGATATATACAATGGCTGAACTGCAGATTACGAAAGACAATTTTCAGAAGGAAGTTATGGAATCCCCCATTCCCGTGCTGATTGATTTCTGGGCACCCTGGTGCGGACCCTGCCGGATGCTGGCACCTGTCATCGAAGCTCTGGCGGAAGAGCTGGAAGGCAAAGCAAAGGTAGGCAAGGTCAATGTGGACGAAGAGGGCGAACTTGCTGCACAATTCGGCATCGCCAGCATTCCCACTGTTGTGGTTATGAAGGACGGCAAGGCTGCTGCCAAGTCTGTGGGGCTGGTACCCAAGGCAAAGCTGCTGGCACTGCTGGACTGATGGAATGTAGAAAATAAAGAATCAGAATCCAAGAAGACGGTCGTATTCCGAAAGCGGGTACGGCCGTTTTTCTGTGATGTGCATATACTGTGGAAAAAGATACGGAGGCAGATATGCTTATCACACTTCCTTACGACCGTTCCCAGGCCGTGCAGTATGCCCTGCGGTGGGCGCTGGACCGGAATCCGCTGTTCGCCAATTTCACCGGCATCGGCGGAGACTGCACCAATTTTGTTTCCCAGTGTATTTATGCCGGCGGATGTGTCATGAATTATACGCCCACCTTCGGCTGGTATTATACTTCCGTGAGCGATCGGGCACCCGCCTGGACCGGGGTGGAGTATTTCTATAATTTCATGACCGGCAATGACGGTGTTGGGCCGTTTGCGTCGGAGGTTTCGGCAGGTGGTCTGCTGCCCGGTGATGTGATCCAGTTGGGGGACGAAACCGGTGATTTTTATCATACGCTGATCGTTACAGGTTTTTCGCCGGATGGGTATCTGATTTCTGCCCATTCCGATGATGCCCTGAACAGGCCACTGAACACTTATACCTATGCCGCTGTCCGGTTTCTGCATATCGAAGGAGTTCGTGCAGATGTACCGGCTGGAGTGTATGATACCTACCTGCGTAGACCGGACTGCTTTTCATATCTGATCAATGGCGGAGGGGAGATTGGAGCACCTGAAATTCCGCCGACTTCTCCAATGCTGCCGCCTGTGGAATGATATTCACAGATTTGTTACAACTTTCGTTTTTCACCCCCCTTGACAAAAACTGCCTACTGGTGTAGGATGTATATGTAAAACACCTGTAGGAAGTTTTTGCAAGGAGAGTTATCATGAAACTGACGGATGCCGAATGGACTTTGTTTGAAGTGTTGTGGAGCGGGGATCGGTTTGCGCTGAAAGAGATCACAAAAGCCCTGTCCGCTACCCTGGGCTGGAACCGGAACACGGTGTATACCTACCTGATCCGGATGGAAGCCAAAGGGCTGGTTGCCATCGACCGTGACCACCCGAAACCGTACCGGGCCGCCGTAACCAGGGAAGAATGTGCAAAGGAAGAAAGAGAGGCTCTGCTTTCTAAAGTCTACGGCGGTGCGGCCGGGGATCTGATTGCAGCGTTTCTGAAGGAATCCTCCATTTCTCAGGAGGAAGCGGCAAGACTGCGGCAGCTGCTGGATGAAATGGAGGTATAACCCGTGTCGAACCTGTGGGAATTTCTTCTGCAGACCCTGAGCGTTTCCCTGACGGCGGCACTGCTTCTGCTCTGCAAAACGATTTTTGCCGACAAACTGTCGTCCCGGTGGCAGTACGGCATATGGACGCTGTTTACCCTGCGGATCCTGCTGCCGGCTTGGGTGAAACGGTATGTGATTCTTCCGCTGCCGCTGTTTCTGGAAACCGCCAAGGCTTCTGCGGAACAGACGCTGGCATCGGTGTATACCGGTGCCTATGAGCCGCTGTCTCTGCGGCATATCATACCGGTGTATGCCGGTGCTCCTGTCAGTGTGACAGACTGGCTCTTTGTACTGTACGGTATCGGGGTGGTTCTTTGCCTGTTTTGGTATCTGATTTCCTATATCCGTCTGCGGGTTGCCGTGGGGAAGGGGAAGGCGCTGTCCGGAGAGCAGGAGGAAAGTCTGTGGAAGGTCTGTGAAACCTACGGCCTGTCCCGGTGCCGTGCTGTGACCATAAAAGGACTGCCAACGGCGTTTGTCTGCGGGATCATCCGTCCGGTTCTGGTCCTGCCGGATGGTGATGTGGATGAGAAAATCCTGCTCCACGAAATGCTGCACCTGAAATACCGGGATGTATGGCAGAACCTGTTCTGGCGTGTGCTCCGGTGCCTCCACTGGTGTAATCCCTTTCTGTGGTATGTGTTCAACCGGATTGAAAACGATATGGAATCCCTATGCGACAGCCGGGTGCTGGAACGGCTGGAAGGGGAAGAAAGACGGCTGTACGGCGGTATTCTTCTGGCGATGGCCAGCGAAAAATACGCCAGAGTACCCGGTACCACCTCCATCTCCAACGGCGGCAGAAACATCAGCAGACGGATTGAAGCCCTGGTGCGGTTCCGCAAATATCCGAAGGGCATGGGTCTGGTGTCGGTATGCATCGCACTGGTGCTGGCCATCCCTACCCTTGCCGGAACGATGTCCGCGTATGAAAAAGAATGGCATCAGCCCATGACAAAGCTGGAACTGGAACGCTCCATGGCCATGATCCGGCTGAACCGGTGCAGTACCATGGCAGGTGCGCTGGACACCTGGGCGAAAGGTCTGCTGGACGACAATGCAGTCAGCATGGCGGCGGCCGCTCCGCTGGAGGAACAGGCCGGCATTATAGAGCAACTGCTGGAAGCGAACCGGATGCCCCTGTATGCCGCAGAATCAGATCCAGATCTGTACTGGCGGAACCGGGGCAGCGGATACATGATTTTCAACCTGACAGAAACCGATGCTGAAACTTATGAAGCATGGGTCGCCTTTGATGTGGCATATCATCTGGACGAAAACGGGGAGAAACGGGAAGATACGGATGGTCTGCTGGGAAGTGCATCCCTGCTGGTGCAGGTGAAGGTATGGAACGACGGCGGCGGATGGGTGGTACGGGAAACCGGCGAGCGGATTTATGCCGACTGCGACTATAACCAGCTGCCGTTTCCGGGTTCCGATGTGCCGTATTCCAGAAGGCTGCAGGCGGAAGGAACATCCGGTACCCTTATTGTTACGGAACTGGTGGAATATGCTGTGGACAATACCGTGGAAACATCTTCCATGGGAGGATTTTTCTCTTCCAGTGCCTTTGATGATACCCCGAAGCCCGATGCCCGGTTCCGGTATGCCAAAAACCATATGGGGATTGAATACCAGTACTGGAATAATCCTGCGGGAAATCTGCCGGTTCATTCTGTGGGAATGCAGAATGTGATTCTGAACAACCCGGAGGATGCAGAGAAACTGCCCTTGCAGGCTGATGATTCCTTTTACTTTGATGAAGACAAATATCTCAGTTCCAGCGGCGGCGGTACGGGAGGGATCGGCTGGTCCAGTGCCCTGATGCAGAACCATAAAGGACAGTTCTCAGTCCACTGGGGCAGCAGTGATTATTACTACGATATCACCGGCCCTGTCGCAGTGGATCACGGCTATGCGGTCATGACCTTCTGGGACAGAGAAGCCATGGAGCTGTTTGAAATCCGGGAGGACGGTTATACTGTGAAGGAGGCGGCAAAGTGAACAACGATCTGTTTACAGCTTTGCGGCGGATCGGGAGAGGGTATCTGTTCATCCACTTCCACATCAATCTGGGTACACTGGATATCCTGCCGGACTGGCTGGGGTATTACTGGATTCTGCTGGGCATCTGGGCACTGGCCAAAGTAGTAGAGTCCGCAAAACTTCTGGAACCCTTTGCCATCGGGATGATCGCATGGTCGGGTCTGGAATGGATTCTGAAGCTGCTTGGCGTTTCTCTTGCCCTGCCGGTGCTGTCTTTGCTTGTCACGGCGGTGACTCTGTATCTTCATTTCCAGCTGCTGACGGACATCGGTACGCTGGCGGACAACTTTGGATGCCCGGAAGGGAATACGATCCGGAAACTGCGTACAGTCTATACCGTGACCCATACCCTGTCCGTGCTGAAGCTGTTTTTAACAGGTGTGGACGGGCTGACCTGGCTGCTGATTGCTTTGGCGGTTCTGAATCTGCTGGTGGTTGTGGTGCTGGCCATCGTCCTGCGGGAACTGTCCGGCTCCATTACGGAAAGGCGCAACCCCATCCCCATCTCCGAATACAGACAGCCGGAACCGGAAGTCCCGGAACCCGATACTTCCTCTCCGGATAAAACCGAATAAAAAAAGTACGGCTTTGCAGAAAACTCTGTAATGCCCCAAATTGTACGGACAGTACAAAAAAACACCCTATGGTAAGAAATATAAAATTTTAAGCGGTAAACTGGCTTCGTTTTTCAAGCGGAGTCAGTTTTGTTTTGGCCTGGATTCTCT
>SVSN01000075.1 GCA_015064285.1 Oscillospiraceae bacterium
GGCGGGCGTTGGGCGGCTTTTGTTTCATTGGGAGTTTGTTCGCCTGACAGCGGTTGGATTTAACTTTACCCAAAGTAGGGGGTGTCCTTCCGGACGGGACTTAGAGGACAGGGAGGGGGAGAGATTGGTTCTCAAGCGCCGTACCATCTCCCCCTCCCTACCCTCTAAGAACTCCCACCCACCCCCACTTAACCGGCTTAAGAGGCGTTTATGATGCTGACAGCAGTGGGGGCTGACATGGGCGTTTCTTTGGGTTTCAGGTGTGTGGCTTTTTGGGTAGCATAACAGAAGCGGTGTGACAGCAAAACATACGACGGCGGGATATACTCAAGGAACTTGAGTGGGTAGGCCCATCCCGCCCTACGATTACGAACGTTTAACCCCCTATTCTTCTTCAGAAGCCCAACTAAGCTTTGCAACCAGAGAAGCGGAAGCTCCATGTTTGCTCAACTACCCAGCGGTACGCCTAACATTTCAAGCTGCCTCACCGTATCCTGCACCCCTGCAAATCAAAACTGGCGTCTTACACCAGAACCATATTTTGTAACCCCACAAGAGAGAGGGGTGGTGGGAGTCCTTAGAGGGGAGGAGGGGAGGGAGATCCGCAGATCTTCCTCTCATCCTATCCTCTGAGCGCCCCCGCGAGGGAACCTGAACTGTAAGTTCAAACCAAACAAACCCGCTGTAAGCGAAAAAACAAAAGAAACGAAAAACCCACCCCTAAAAACAAAGGAAAAACAAAAAGGCGTCCCGCAGGAACCCCCTTGAAACCCCGCCCGATCTGTGGTACAATATAATGAAAGAACGTAAAATGGGGGAGAGTGCAGCCATGACTGTCGGAAAAACCTTTATGCCCACCACCGCAGAGGAACTGCAGGGCAAAACACCGGACTTTGTATACGTAAACGGGGATGCCTATGTGGATCATCCGTCCTTCGGCGCCGCCATCATCACCAGAGTGCTGGAGGATGCCGGTTTTTCCTGCGCCATGCTTGCCCAGCCGGACTATAAATCCTGCGAAGATTTCCGGCGGTTCGGCAGACCCCGGCTCGGCTTCCTGGTCTCCGCCGGGAATATCGACTCCATGGTGGCTCACTACACCGCCGCCAAAAAACGGCGCAGCGAAGACTACTATTCCCCCGGATGCAAAGCGGGCCTCCGGCCTGACCGGGCGGTCATCGTCTACTGCAACCGGATCAGAGAAGCCTGGGGCGACGTGCCGATTCTGGTGGGGGGGCTGGAAGCGTCCCTCAGACGGTTTGCCCACTACGACTACTGGGACAATAAGGTGCGCCGGTCGGTGCTGATGGACAGCCGGGCCGATATCCTCATGTACGGCATGGGGGAACGGTCAGTGGTCCGTCTGGCACAGCTGCTGGCCAAAGGCGTGCCCGTAAAGAAAATCCGGGACGTGCGGGGAACGGCATGGATGGGGAAAACCGGAGACGAGATTCCTTTTCCCGTGGCCGGAAACTATAAATGTCTGCCGGAAACCGCAGAAGCTCCCCTGTACCCCGGCTACGATTACGATACGCTGAAAACGGACAAAACCGCTTATGCCGACGCATTCCGGGTACAATACTATAACAACGACTCCATCCACGGCAAGGCCATCGTGGAATACTACGGCGACCGGATGGTGGTGGTCAACCCGCCCCAGCCCCCGCTGGAAAGAGAAGAACTGGACCGGGTCTACGACCTGCCCTATACCCGCACGTGGCATCCCATGTATGAGGCGGACGGCGGCGTGCCTGCCATCTCCGAAGTGCGCTTTTCCATTACCCATAACCGGGGCTGCTTCGGGGGATGCAATTTCTGTGCCCTGGCCTTCCATCAGGGACGTGCCGTCCGGAGCCGGAGCATCGAATCGGTGGTGGAGGAAGCAAAACTGCTGACTACCCTGCCCGATTTCAAGGGATACATCCACGATATCGGCGGCCCCACCGCCAACTTCCGGAAGCCCGCCTGCGAAAAACAGCTGAAAGACGGGGTCTGCCCGAACAAAAGATGCCTGTTCCCAAAGCCCTGCCCCAATCTGGTGGCCGACCACAGCGAATATATCGAGCTGCTGAAGCGGGTGGAAGCGGTTCCCGGCGTAAAGAAGGTCTTTATCCGCTCCGGAATCCGGTTTGACTATATGCTGGCGGACAAAAATGACGCTTTTTTCAAAAAACTGGTCAGAGATCATGTCAGCGGACAGCTGAAGGTGGCGCCGGAACACTGTGCGCCGAATGTGCTGTCCCATATGGGCAAGCCCTCCATCCAGACCTACGACCGGTTCCGGGAAAAATACGAACGGCTCAATGCGCAGTTCGGCCTGAAGCAGTTCTTAGTACCCTACCTCATGTCCTCCCACCCGGGCAGTACCATGGATGACGCGGCACAGCTGGCTCTGTATACCAAACAGATCGGGCTGGCGCCGGAACAGGTGCAGGACTTCTATCCCACCCCCGGCACCGCCTCCACCGTCATGTACTACACCGGCATCGATCCCTTTACCGGCAATTCCGTCTATACCGCCACCGACTACCGGGAAAAGCAGCTGCAGCGTGCCCTGCTCCAGTGGCGCAAACCGGAAAACCGCCGCATGATCTACGAAGCCATGAACCGCTGTTCCGATGTGGGCAAGGTGATGCTGCAGGAACTGGTGGGCGCGGGAAGCGGAAGTAAGAAGTCAGAGGTAAGAAGTAAGAAGTATGACGGGAAGCCGAAAGCGGACGGGCAGAGAAATAAGAAGTCAGACGGCAGAGATAAGAAGTACGATGATTCCCCTAAAAACGCTGGAGGACGGGGACGGAGAAGATAATTAAGAAGTAAGAAATAAGAATTAAGAATTAAGAATTAAGAATTAAGTAACCGATGATTCACTCTTCACTGCTGTCGGCAATACAAACGGTAGGGCGGGATGCCCTCATCCCGCCGTCGAAAGTCATGCAAATGATGTATTTCTGTACGTAAAACATACGATTTTGTTCGTATTTGTCCGCAAAACTTTCTGTATTGCTGCATGGAATGGTGGAATACCAGGCTTTACATCGGCGGGATGTGGGCATCCCGCCCTACGAAATGTCCTTTTTTGAAAAAGGTTAATCATCATTGACTTAAGTAAACGATGATTAACTATATTACACAATCAGAAACGATCTGTGGCGAGCAGGCTTGGTACCTGCGAGCTCGCTCTACTATTTCGCAGGAGTTGGAGAACACACATCTCTGTGCTGTTGGAATTGCAGAGACTATATCCTTGATAAACCCATTTTTAAAGTTTTTTGCCAGGCTTTTTTTCAAAAAAGCCGCGTCCCCCCTTTTCAAAACAACAACAAACACCCCAACCAAGGAGAAAAAGGCACATGAATATACTGATGGTAACCATGCAGATGGATATCGGCGGGGCGGAGACCCATATACTGGAGCTCTGCCGGGCGCTGCACCGGAAAGGGCATTATATTACCCTGGTCTCCAACGGCGGGGTGTATGCGGATATGCTGGCGGCGGAAGGGATCGGGCATGTGACCCTGCCGCTGCACACCAAGAATCCCGAAGCCGTCCGGAAGGCGTGGGCGGGACTGGACCGGTGCATCCGTGAGGGCTGTCCGGCGGGAGACTATGATATTCTCCATGCCCACGCCAGAATTCCCGCGTGGATCTGCGGACAGCTGTGGGACCGGTACCGGAAACACCCCCTTGTACGGGACGGAAAGAAAGTGCCCCTGTTCCGGTTTGTGACCACGGCACACCTGAACTTTTCCCTGAACCCCCTGTGGCGGAAGATTTCCCGCTGGGGGGAACGCACCATGTCCGTCAGCGAGGATATCGTGGATTACCTGACCGAAGAATACGGCTGCGTCAGAGAGCGGATCCATACTACCATCAACGGCATCGATATGGACAAGTTCTCCCCTGAGACCGACTTTTCTCCCATGCTGAACGAGTTCGGACTGGCACGGGACAGACGCAGACTGGTGTATATGAGCCGACTGGACGCCGACCGGGCGGCATACGCCTATACCATCGCCAGGATCGCACCGGCGCTGGCAAAGAAATTCCCGGATCTGGATATCCTGATCGTGGGCGGCGGCACGGAAGAAGCGGCGGTACGGAAGATTGCGGAAGCCTCCAATATGGCGGCAGGACGGCAGATCGTCACCATGACCGGCAACCGCTCCGATACCAACCGGTTCTGCGCCGCGGCGGATGTGTTCGTGGGCGTGTCCCGCTCCGCGCTGGAAGCCATGGCGGCGGCCAAACCGGTGATCGTGGCCGGGAACCAGGGGGCCATCGGCATCTTTGACGAAAATAAGCTGCAGGTAGCCATGGATACCAACTTCTGCTGCCGGGGCTGCGGAGACTTTACCGACGAACAGCTGCTGGCGGAAATCTGTGCCCTGCTTGAAAAATCACCGGAAGAACGGGCGGCGCTGGGGTGCTGGTGCCGGGATATCATCCGGGAATACTATACCGCAGAGCGGATGGCCAGAGACTATGAAACCCTGTACAGAGAAGCACTTGCCATGCCTGCGGCCAATCTGGACGGATGTGATGTGATTCTGTCCGGGTACTACGGCTTCGGCAATATGGGGGACGAGAGCCTGCTTTCAGTGATCTCTTCCTCTGTGGCAAAGGCCTGCCCCGGCGTGCGGATTACCGCCCTGACCAAACACCCGAAAAAAGACAGCGAACGGACGGGCCTGCGGTGCGTGAACCGGATGAACCTGCCTGCGGTGTGGAGGGAAATGGGCAGAGGAAAGCTCTTTCTCTCCGGCGGCGGCAGCCTGCTCCAGGACGCCACCAGCGGCAAGAGTCTGCAGTATTATACAGCCCTGCTGAAGCTGGCCAAAAAGCGGGGCATGAAAACCTTCGTGTACGCCAACGGTATCGGCCCCATCCGCAGAGAAGAAAACCGTGCCTTTACGGGACAGGTGGTGTCCGGATGCGATGAAATCAGCGTCAGAGACCCGGATTCCCTGGAAGAACTGGTGTCCATGGGCGTTGCACGGGACAAAATCCGCCTCAGCGCCGACCCGGCTTTCCTGCTGCCTGTGCCGGGCGCAGAGGAAAGACGGCGCATTATGACCAGACTGGGACTGGAAGAACTGACCGAGGGCGGGTATGTGATTATCTCCCTGCGGCATCTGGGCAGAAAACGGGACAGTCAGGGCGATGACCGGCTGGCCGGTGAGATGGCAAAGCTGTGCGGCTGGCTGGCAAAGGAATGCGGCCTTGCGGCAGTGCTGGTGCCCATGCAGCCCAAAAACGACAGCGGCCTCTGTATGGAAACGGCGGCAAGAGCCGCTTCCTCTGCCCGGGCGGATGTGCCGGTAAAGGTGGCGTTCCCCGGTTCTGCCAGAGATCTGCTTGCCCTGACAGCCGGTGCGAAAATGGCCGTCGGTATGCGGCTCCACTGCCTGATCTATGCTGCCGCAGCCGGGGTTCCGGTGATCGGCCTTTCCTATGACCCCAAGGTGGACGCTTTGATGAAATGTCTCGGGCAGCCCTGGGTGTACGACGCATCTGCCGTCACAGCGGAGGAACTGCGGACTGCCGCAGGACAGGTGCTGAACAACGAAGCTGCCGTCCGCCAAACCATCTCCGATGCCGCCGCGCTCATGCGTGCACGGTGCCGGGAGGACGTAACCGCCGCTGCCGCCATGCTGCACGGAACCATAAAATCGTAAAGGAGAATGTTATGCTGAAAACGAAAATAATCTGTACCCTGGGCCCGGCGTCCAATTCAGCGGAAATGATCGAGAAGATGATCCGTGCCGGGATGAATGTGGCAAGACTGAATTTTTCCCACGGAACCCATGAAGAGCATGCGGCAGTAATCGATCGGCTCAAGGCAGCCAGAAAGAAGCTGCAGGTGCCGCTGGCGATTCTGCTGGACACCAAGGGGCCGGAGATCCGGCTGAAAAAGTTTGCGGACGGTCAGGCGGAACTGGTGACCGGATCGGAATTCACCCTGTACGCCGGGGAAACCGGGGAATGCGCCTGCAGCGGGGACTGCCACGGGGTGCCCATCACGTATGCGGATCTGCCGAAGGAAATCGGCCCCGGTACCGCTGTGCTGCTGGACGACGGGAATATCGAGCTGGAAGTGATTTCCTGCAGTGAAACGGCTGTGAAATGCCGGGTCATCGCCGGAGGAATCATCAAGGACGGCAAGGGCGTGAACGTGCCCGGGGTTCATCTGGATATGCCCCACCTGAGCGAGCGGGACAAGAGCGACCTGATCTTCGGTATTGAACAGGATGTGGATTTCATTGCCGCCTCCTTTATCCGGAGCAAGGAAGACGTGATCGGTATCCGGAAGTTCCTCGATTACAACGGCGGTCACGACATCCGGATCATCTCCAAGATTGAGAATCTGGAAGGTGTGGAAAACTTCTCCGATATTCTGGACTACTCCGACGGAATCATGGTGGCAAGAGGGGATATGGGCGTGGAAGTGGCCTTTGAAAAGCTGCCCGGCCTCCAGAAACGGTTCATCAAGGAATGCTACCAGAGCGGGAAAATGGTCATCACCGCTACCCAGATGCTGGAATCCATGATTTCCCACCCCAATCCCACCAGAGCCGAAATTTCCGACGTGGCCAACGCCGTGTTCGACGGAACCTCCGCCATCATGCTGTCCGGGGAAACGGCTGTGGGCAAATACCCTCTCCGTGCGGTCAGCGCCATGGCGAAAATCGCAAAGCAGGCCGAGCATGACGCCGCACTGATGAACGCTTATGACGACATGAAATACGAGGTGGACTTCGATGACTTCACCAACGCCGTATGCGATGCCGCCTGCATTATGGCCAAGGATATCAAGGCTGCCGCTATCGTGACCCTGACCAACTCCGGCCGCAGCGCCAGACGGATGAGCAAATTCCGTCCCACCCAGCCGGTTGTGGCCGCAACGCCCAAGGTAAAAACCTACCACCAGCTGGCCCTCTCCTGGGGCGTGTACCCGGTTCTGGCAAGACCCCAGCTGAATCAGGAAGACCTGTTCCGCCATGCCATCGACTGTGCCAAGCAGATTGACATCGTTTCCGAAGGAGACAGAGTGGTCATCTGCGGCGGCGTACCCGTTGGCGGCACCACCAACACCCTGAAGGTGGAAGTGATTGCGGGCAGAGAGTGAGAGATATGAGGGAAGAATTAAGTAAACGATGATTAACTGACCTGTTCGCAAAAGGGGAACGCGGCTTTTTTGAAAAAAAGCCTGGCAAAAAACTTTAAACATGGGCATTTGCAGGATATAGTTACTGCAATTCCATGTGCCACTGGATATTATATATCCAAGACCCAAGGAATAGTAAAGCGAGCTCCTGGGGGCCGGCAACCCCAGTCGCCGTAGCCGGTTTCCGATTGCATGATGTAGTTAATCATCGGTTACATAAGAATTCAGAATCACCGGCGGAGGCCGGGACTTTGGAGACGTGACAGCGGGTTGAAATATGTCCTTGAAAATTTATTTTACATAGGAGATACCATTATGAAAAAGCGTATATTTGCTTTGCTGCTGGCAGCCCTGCTGCTGACTTCCTGCGGCGGGACTGCAGGGGAAACCGATACTTCTGCCGAGGCTGCCGATACGGCGTCGGAACAGACCGAAACGGTACTGCCGGGACCCGAACTGCCGGAGAAAACCTATGACGGCGCAGGCTTTACGGTGTACACCCGCAAGAGCAACAAAAACAATTATGTCATCAAGGAACAGACCGGGGATGTGTACAATGATGCCCAGTTTGCCCTGACCGCCGCCCTGGAAGAAAAGTTCGGCATTGTGATGGAAGAAATCATTTCCGCGGACGACGCCTACGGTACCGCACCCCAGGCGGAAATTCTGGCCGGGGACGACTCCTACCAGCTTCTCAGCGGCCATGCACGCTCCATGTTCACCTATTCCAGCCAGAATATGGCCTACGACTGGTATACCCTGCCCCACATCCAGTTTGACAACCAGTGGTGGGATCAGAATATGCTCACCGGTATGTCCATCGGCGGGAAAATCTATATGCTGCCGGACGACCTGACCGAAGGTTCTCTGGCAGAAACCAAGTGCTACATGATCAACAAGGATCTGTTCAAGGTGAACAATGTGGCTCTGCCCTATGAAGCAGCCCTGAACGGCACCTGGACCTTTGACATGATGCGGGAAATGGTGACTGTATTCACAAATGACCTGAACGGGGACGGCGCCATGGATCTGACCAAAGACCAGTTCGGCTACGTGACCTCCTGGTGGGGCGCGCCCATCAACATTCTCTGGACGGCGGGCCAGCGGATCGTGGACTCCACCGGTGAAGGCGGACGGCTGGAATACGTGGTGAACAACGAAACTACAGTGGACGTATTTGATACCTATCTGGCGTTCCTCGCCGAACCCGGTGCGGTCTGCGAAAATGTGGACGGCGGTCCCGACGGTACGGCTGCTTTCAAGGAAGGCCGCGTGGCCATCACCGAATCCTGGATCGACAAGATCACCTGGTCCCGGGATCTGGACTTTGACATCGGTCTGATTCCCTACCCCAAGTTCTATGCGGAACAGGATCGGTACTACACCGGTGTGGATGCCGGCAGTGCGGGGCTGGTGGTGCCTGTGACCATCGGCGACGCGGAAATGACCTCCGCTGTGCTGGAATACTGGATGTATCTGCAGTACCGGGATGTGCTGCCCGTTTACTATGAAACTGTCTGCAAGACCAAGGCCGCCCGTGACGAGGAAACCGGTCTGATTCTGGATCTGATCCGGGACAGCCGTCTGTACGATATCGGCTACTTCCACAACGAACTGCCCCTGAACTCCATCGGCCGTGTGCTGGTTGCGGAAAATGTAGGCTTTGCTACCTATTATGCCCAGAACGAAAAGCAGGCGCTGACGGCACTGGACAAGGTGAACGAGTTCTATTTTGAAAACTGAGGAACGAAGATACAGGAAAACGGATTCCATGATAAAAATACCGATTCCCACACCGGTGGCAAGGGTACTGGATGTGCTTCACCGTGCGGGATATGAAGCTTATATCGTGGGGGGCTGCGTCCGGGATCATCTCATGGGACGCACCCCCGGCGACTACGACGTAACCACATCCGCCCTGCCCGAGGAGACCATGGCGGCCTTTGCGGGCTGGCGGATTGTGGAAACCGGCCTGAAGCACGGCACCGTTACCGTGGTGTCAAAGCAGGAGGACGGGACATACTACAATGTGGAGGTAACCACCTTCCGGATCGACGGGGTCTATCTGGACAACCGGCATCCTGAGTCCGTTACCTTCACCCGCTCTCTGGCGGAGGATGTGGCAAGACGGGACTTCACCGTCAACGCCATGGCCTACAGCGATCCCACCGGGGTCATTGACCTGTACAACGGACAGGGAGATCTGCAGGGGCGGATCATCCGGTGCGTGGGGGATGCAGAGAGACGGTTCCGGGAGGACGGTCTGCGGATTCTCCGTGCTCTGCGGTTCTCCTCCGTGCTGGATTTTACCCCGGCAGAAGATGACGGAGATGGGGAAAAACACTCCACCCATGAAGCCATCCGTGCCCTGCGGGAGCTGCTGCGGGGGATTTCCAGAGAACGGATCCATGTGGAGCTGACAAAACTGCTCTGCGGCGTGGGTGCGGCACGGATTCTGCGGGCGTACCCGGACGTAATCGGTACCGCTCTGCCCATGCTGGACGAAGAAAAGGTCAGAGCCGCCGCGGATGCGCTGGAAAAACTGCCGGTGGGGAAGCTGCCGGAGCTGCACTATGCCGCCCTGTTTGCCGGATGCGATGAAGGGGAAATGCGGGAAGGCATCCGGAGCCTGAAAATGTCCCGGGCGGAGGAAAGAGCCATCCGGGGTCTTTGGGAAAACCGGTATACCATTCCCCGGGCAGCGGAAAATCCCCGGTATACCCTGCGGAAAATAGCGGGGATCTACGGATATGCCTTCTGCCGGGAACAGGCTATGCTGGTCTGCGCCATCGGTGCCGGGAAGCGTTCAGACCTGCCGCAGATGCTGGCGGATATTGACACCCTGGAGAGGGAAAAACCCTGCTGCGCCCTGAAGGATCTGGCGGTAAACGGGGGAGATCTGCAAAGTGCGGGCATCACCGGACAGGCCATCGGGAAAACCCTGGCGGATCTGCTGGAGCTTGTGCTGCGGGACGCACTTCCCAACGACAGGGACGCGCTGCTTAAGCAGGTAAGAGATACGATGTAAGAGACAAGAAGTACCGTGCGGATATCCGGCGGTACGGAATGAGGAATAGTTATGCCGAAGGATACCCAGTGCGAAAGCTGTGTCTGGTACGACACCGACCCGTGGACCGGGGAAGAAGTCTGCAACATGGACATGGACGAAGACGAAAGAAGCCGCATGATGCAGGAAAAAAAGCCCCACAGAGGCTGCCCGTACTATAAGTATTATAACGAATATAAATCTGTGCAGAAACAGAACTGAGGCGATTTTGCGGAGCTTTTTCCCAAAAAGCGACCCGCATCTCCCCCCTGACGATTTGTACTACGAAATCTAAGCGCAAAAAAGGAGACAGAACCATGCCGAAGATCACCCTGCCCAATGTGAATGAGAGACAGCATGTTCATATTATCAACCCCTGTGCGGGGGACGGACGGCTGTATGAAGGGGTCAAGAAGGCCGTAGCGCAGACAGGCGAGGAAGTCCGGCTGACCGAGAGGACCGGGGACGTGACGAAGATCTGCCTTGAGGAGATCGGAAAGAACCCCTTTGTGCATCTGGTGGTATACGGCGGGGACGGAACCGTGCACGAGGCTGTCAACGGAATCATGCAGTCGAAAGGCAGCCTGACCGCTTCCTTTTCCGTGATTCCCGCCGGCTCGGGGAACGACTTCTCCCATTATGCCAATCAGGACGCAGGCTACACCCCGCCGGATCTGCACCATATCGATGTGGTGAAAACCACCGACGGAGAGGGCAGCGTCCGGTACTTTGCCAACAGCCTGAATATGGGCTTTGACGGACAGGTGGTTCTGGAAGCCGACCGGTACAAGCACCAGAAGGGACTCCGCGGCGGTACTGCATACATCGCGGGCGTGGCCACCGTACTGATGAAAAAACGGCCGGTACCTGTGAAGATTACCCTGGAAGGCGTACAGAATTTTGCCTCCGGTGCGGAAAACGAAAGAACCGACGGACAGTGGGGAAGCCTGACGCGGCAGTGGTCGGATGACCGGCTGGAGGTGGAAGGGGAGATTCTGCTGACCGCCTGTGCCAACGGTCCCTTCTGCGGCGGCGGTTTCCGGGGCGCTCCCCTCTGCAGTCTGGAAGACGGACTGATGGATGTGCTGGTGGTGCAGAATATCACCAGACGGAAGTTTATCTCCATGGTGGGCGCCTACCGCAGCGGATCGTATATTTCCCCCGAAGGTGTGATTGCCCCCCGTTTCCGGGAAGTGCTGACCTACTACCAGTGCAAAAAAATGCATATCGCTGCCGATGAACCCTGCTGCCTGGACGGCGAGGTGTGCGGCAAAGCTCTGGATCTGACCGTGGAAGTGATCCCGGAAGCCGTGTGGTTTGCGGCGCTTTGAATACAGATAAGAAATAAGTCAATGATGATTAACTGACCTGTTCGCAAAAGGGGAACGCGGCTTTCTTGAAAGAAAGCCTGGCAAAGAACTTAAATATGGGTGTTTGCAGGATATAGTTACTGCAATTCCATGTGCCACTGGATATTGTATCTCCAAGACCTGATAAATAGTGGAGCGAGCGGCCAGGGACCTCCACCCTGTCCGCCGTAGCCGGTTTTTAATTGCGGGATATAGTTTATTAAGATTACTGGTTATTCAGATTACTGGAAATTGCGATGCGTTTCCGGCAATACAGAAAATCCGGCTGACGTAAAATCAACCGGATTCTGTACTTCTGTACGTGTCCGCAGCGGCCGGCCGGGTACACTGTACTTCTTATTTCTGACTTCTTATCTCTTACTTTTTCTGGGCAGCAGGAGAACTACCACCACAACCACGGCGGCTGCGGTCAGGATGGCCAGCAGGATGCCGCCCCAGGAGAAGCCGGTGTCGTCCGTTTTGTCGGCAGCGGCAGATTCCGGGGCACGGTCATCGGTCATGCCGTCACCGTTTGTGTCGCCCAGGGTGGCGCCGTCCCCTGCTGTCTCTCCGGGAAGCAGGTCATCGCCTGCCGGATTGTCCGTATTCCCTGTACCCGGCAGCATTCCGTCCGTACCGTTGCCCGGCAGCATATCGCCGGCGGTGTTGTTGTCCCCGGCGGTACCGTCCCCGGCCATGCCGTTGTTCCCGGCATCCGGGTTCAGGCTTCCGTTGTCGGCGGGGATATCGCCCGGGTTGTTTCCCTGACCGCTGCCCGGAACGTTGTCTGCTCCGCCTGCAGCGTTATCTCCTGCGTTGTTTCCGTTGTCTGCCCCACCTGCGGCGTCACGGCGTCCGGCGGAGGGAGTACCGAAGATGCCCTCGGCGGCCCCTTTTACGGCATCGGCGGCGTTTTCAAGTGCACCGCCCACGGCACCGGAGAGCGAGTCGTTTCCGCCTGCGGTGTTACTGTTTGTAGTTGTCTGCATACCGGCGGCGTACAGAGGCATCGTGCCGAAAAACAGCGCCAGTGCCAGCATCAGTACGGCGGCGGCCAGTAGAGTTCTGCGTTTTTGCATATTCAAAAATTCCTTTCCTGTTCCTGTTTGGGTCATCAGCAGTATGCCCGCAGAAGGGGAAGCTTATACAATTCCGATCCGGAAAGTGAGAAAAAATATGGAAACAAAACGATTTACAAAAAACGACAGCGGTTTTGTCTGCGCGGCCTGCGGTAAGGATGTGCCGCCGCTGGGGTATACTTCAAGAAACCACTGCCCGTTCTGCCTGTCTTCTCTTCATGTGGATGTAAATCCGGGAGACCGTGCGGCAGACTGCGGTGGGATTCTGGAGCCGATCCGGACGGAACCCGACCCGAAAAAAGGCTTTGTGGTGATCCACCGCTGCCGGAAATGCGGCGATATCCGCCGGAACAAAGCCGCCGCTGACGACGACCGGGATCTGCTGATCCGCCTGACGGCAGGCAGACAATAGGTAAGAAATAGGAAGTAAGAGATAAGAAGTATGGGATTTCTGCCGCTTCTTACTTCTTACATCTTATTTCTTACTTTATTCACAACTCCCCCCTTGAACCCGGTTGGGCGGTGGGGTATACTGTATATATTCTGCATGATTCTGCGATTTGCAAGGAGATTTGATTTTATGAAGCGCATTCTGACTCTGATTCTGGCTCTTTCCGTACTGTTTCTGACCGGCTGTGACCGGGACGCCAATGCGCCCGCCGGGTACAAGACGGCCTCCGGGGAAGCGGCGGATTACTTTTTCTTTGTACCGGACGACTGGACTGTGGACATGACCACCGGTGCGACCAGTGCGTATTATTCCGTTGAAGATCCCTCCAGCGTTTCCGTGATGGCATGGGAACTGCCCCATTCCGACACCACCATAGACCAGTGGTGGGAAATGAATATGGAAGATGTGACCCGGGTATTCCAGAATGTGGAAGCTGCCGCGCCGGAAAACGTAACCATGGGCGGCGTCCATGCGCAGAAGTACGTGTATACGGCGGATCTGGGGGAATACTCCTACAAAATCCTGCAGGCCGCTGCCGTCAAGGGCGGGTCTGTGTATCTGATTACCTACACAGCTCTGGCGGACTCTTATGAGGCGCATCTGGAAGAAGTCAACAACATGATTGCGTTTTTCCAGTTTCGCTGAGGGGGGCGCTTTTTTGGCACTTTTTGGGGCTTTTGATTTTCTTTTGGCTTACAGCGGTGGGGGTTAACTTTGACCAAAGGTGGGGGTGTCCTTCCGGACGGGACTCAGAGGATAGGGAGGGGAGAAATCGGTGCTCAATCGCCGCTCCGTCTCCCCTCCCTACCCTCCGAGACCTCCCACCCTCCCCACTTATCCAGGCTAATGGCGCTTCGCGCATATAGGCAAAGATTAAAACTAAACTTATAGACCGAAACCAAAAGAAGCCTCCTGCAAAAGAAACGTACCCTATAAAAAACGACCCTATAAAAAGTCGCCCCATGCCATCCCCCACCTCTATCAACATTCCGAAACGCCCCACGCGGCAACGCCGCCTTAGGGGATCAAAGGGGTGGAACCCCTTTGTCGTGGATACATAAGGCCCACGAAAGGGCCTTATGCGCCGTCTGCGAAGACAAAAAACAAAAATCAAAAGCAAAACTCGCCCGCTGTCAGGCGAAAGAAAATCCCAAGAAACAAACCGCAAAAGTCACCCCCCTTCCGCTGTCAGGCGAAAAAAACACAGGATAAAAGGACAAAAACATACCATGATATACTTTGACGCCGCCGCAACCACCGCACCCTCGCCCGCCGCTATGGCCGGGATGACCGAGGCTGCAAAATATCCCGCGAATCCCTCTTCCACCCACAGCGCAGGACTGGAAGCCGCACGGTTTCTGACCACCTGCCGGGAAAAGGTGGCCGCCTCTCTGGGCGTGCGCAGACTGGGTGCGGACCGGCTGATTTTCACGGCCAGCGGCACGGAAGCCAACTGCCTTGCGATGCTGGGCTCGGCTTATGCCAAAAAGAGAAAGCCTGTGAACGGCTCTCTCGGCACGATACTGCTGTCCGACGGGGAGCATCCGTCCATGGAAATGCCCGCACGCCGGCTGGAGAGCGAAGGGTATACCCTTGTCCGCATTC
>SVSN01000076.1 GCA_015064285.1 Oscillospiraceae bacterium
CAGTGCGTTCTGTGCGTGCAGGGTTTCCATGAAATCGTTGAACATGGTTTCCCCGCCGTACGGAGGCCATACATACGGGGGTGCCCAGGGTGCGGTGCCTTCCCAGTGCATCAGCAGAACCATGATCCGGGAAGCGGTACGGTCGGCAAACTCGTTCACATAGGGCAGTACATTGGCGTAAGGGAAGAGCTTGTTGGGGAACATATCATCCATGTCGTGAATCCCGCGGACAGGATAGGTCAGCACCAGCGGCATACCGTCTTTATACCAACCGGGCAGATCGTCCCGCTGGGAGACCGGCTTCAGATCCGGCTGGAGTGCTTTTTCAAACACATCTCTGTAGATGGCAGCCCCGGCGTACCAGTCTCCTTCAAAGAGCTTCCAGACGATATCGTAGTCCACGGAAACGCTTTCTCCATAGGTGCCGCCCATGAAAAGACGGGTACGGAACCGGGTGGAGTTGTCGGTGTTGGCAAAGTCCAGAGCCTTGGGGGCATAGCCTGCGTCATGGTTGCCCATGTAGATCCCATGACCGCCGAACAGGTAAGCGGTAAACTGGGAGAATACCATGTAGGGGAACATGGGATAGCTTCCCTGAGAAGGATATTCCGGATCCACCAGCCAGCGCTTGCATCCGCTGTCCTCGATCAGTGCCCCTTCGTTGTACGGCCACAGAACTGCGCTGTCACCGCCGCTTTCCCGCAGGGCACCTGCATAGGTTACATTGGGGAAGTCGATCCATTCCACCGCGGAACCGGTTCCGTTTTCCACAGCAATGTTCCAGATAAAACTGTCGCCGCAGGACAGGACAACACGAACCTGCAGAGAAGGCTCGGTAAAGGTATAGAGCAGGGTAACACCGGATTCGGAGGCATTTTCCGCAGCAACAGCAGAAGCATCGGCGGCAGAACAGTGCATAGCTTTGCCTGCCTCATCACGGAGACGGATGGTAAACAGAGGAGCCTGTTCCGGGGTCAGCAGTTCGCGGCTGCCGAAAGTCATGGAAGCCAGAGACCGGTATGTATCGGCAAAAGTGAGGGTGAGATCACCTGAAATAAAACGCATAGGGATTTCCTTTCTTGAGAGAGTATCGGGCATCAGGGTGTACTTTTCCCTATTATAACACAAAAACGGTACGGCAACAAGAGAATCCGGAAAACATCTCCGTTATGATGGAAATTTTTTCCCGCAGAATACCATTTCGTGTACTTGACAGTAAGGATATGGTATAGTATAATACAGACAAAGAGCAGAGAGAAAAACTGCTTTGATTGGGCATTATTTTCAAAAAATACTGTTACCGGAAACATATCATCACAAGTAAAGGAGACACCATATGAATCGTTTCAGAACCGCCATAGCCTCCTATTCCTTCCACGGACTGCAGGGCGAAGGAAAATGCGATGTATTCAATTACCTGAATATGCTGAAATACCGCTATAATGTAAAGAATGCTGACATCTGGACCGGCTTTCTCCCTACACTGGAGGAAGATTTCATCGCCAAAGTGAAAGATGAGCTGGACAGAAAAGAACTGATACTGGCCAATCTCTGTGTAGACGGCCCGCATGTATGGGTGGATGATCCGGAAAAGAGAGAAGCCCACCGGCAGCAGATGCTTTCCTATATCAAAGCCGCACACACGCTGGGCGCACAGACCATCCGCATCGATTTCGGCGGTACGGAAGGGCACACAATGCCCGAGGAAGCATTTGAATATATTGTAAAAACCTATCAGGAATACTGCAAAATCTGCGGCGGACTGGGCATGAAGATCGGCCCGGAAAACCACTGGGGATGGGACAGAGTACCGGAATATCTGGAAAAGGTGAAGGACGCTGTAGCCAGTCCGTATTACGGTCACCTGTATCACCTGCGCAATTTCTATGACGAACCGGAACGTGGGGAAGCCATCGCGATCTCCTATGCTATGCATACGCATATTCATGCCGGTTCCATGCCGTATGCCAAAGAAGTAATCCGGAAACTGGCTGTAAACGGATACACCGGCGTGTACAGTGCGGAACACCATTCCGGAAAACTGGAATGCGAAAGAGTGGAATGGCAGATTGCCACTGTTAGAGGACTGATTGCCGAACTGCGGGAAGAAGGACTGGATGAAGAAGCAAAGCCCGCATACTTCAACGGAATCTACAACGGCTGATAGTTATTAGGGAGGAAGCCATGCAGAAAATCAGAATTGCCATTATCGGTGTGGGGATCATCGGGGAATCACACCTGAACACCTATCGGAATATCCCCGAAGCGGAAGTTGTGGCCATCTGTGATATCAATGAAGAGCGGCTCAACTATATCGGCAACAAATTCGGGATCAGCCGGCGTTTTACCCACATCGGGAAAATGCTGGAGGAAAAGGATATCGACGCTGTAGATGTATGCCTCCACAACAATATGCATGCACCGGTTTCCATTGCAGTTATGCGTTCCGGAAAGGACTGCTATTGTGAAAAACCCATGGCAGGTACTTTCTATGATGCCAGACGGATGTATCAGGTGATGGAAGAAACCGGACAAAAGCTGCATATACAGCTTTCCATGCTGTATACCAAAGAAGCCAGATGTGCCAAGCGGTTTATCGATGCCGGCAAATTGGGACACATTTACCATATGCGTTCCTACGGATTCCGGCGGCGCGGCAGACCCTATGTGGACGGTTATGCTGCCAGGGAATTTGTCAATACCACTACTTCCGGCGGCGGTGCACTGTTTGATATGGGTGTGTATCATATCTCCCAGCTGCTGTACCTGACCGGGCTGCCGAAACTGGAAAGAGTCTGCGGTCATACCTATGCGGAAATCGCCATGGACGAAGGCAGACGGCAGATCAGCGGCTTCAATGTGGAAGAACTGGGTGTTGGTCTGGCAACCTATGAAGGCGGTCTGTCCATGGATATCCTGGAATCCTGGGCTATCCACGGCAAACCGTTCCCGTCTTCTGCCATCTACGGTTCCGAAGCAGGGCTTTCTCTGGAACCATTGAGTATCCATTCCCGGGAAAACGATATCGAAACCGATACCACAGTGGATCTGGGACAGATGGATTATCTGGAACACACTGTGTATGCC
Source organism: Oscillospiraceae bacterium (assembly GCA_015064285.1). GTDB lineage: Bacteria > Bacillota > Clostridia > Oscillospirales > CAG-272 > UMGS1696. Next base: position 3,088 of record SVSN01000076.1, read on the forward strand.
GACAGTGCTCATTATGACAATTCCCAGCAGCACTGGATTCACGCACTGCTCGGAAAATGCGACCTGCTGCCCACCGCAAAAATCGCGCTGGAAACCCAGCGGGTACAGGAAGGGATCTATTTCTCACAGAAGCTGGGCAGAGAAGTAACAGCGGATGAAATCGAAGCCATGTCCGAATCCAAAGCGCTGGAAATCCCCAATCTGTAAACAAAAAATGCATACAGAAAACCTCCTGCAGCGGAAATTTTCCCAAAGCAGGAGGTTTTGTTATGTTTATTTTCCCATGACAGCACCGGCGGCAATCATATCATCGGTGAGCTGTTTGGTGTGGGTTTTACGCCCTTCAATCCCCAGGTGATAGTCGGAGTCATCAAAATATTTGCCTTCATGGACATAATGATTCAGATCGGAGATCCGTTCAGCGTGGATGATTTCGTCAATCATGGCATTGTACCGGTTGTATGATCTTTCATTCCGGAATGCAGGGGTAATGGCATTATAGTTGTGAGGCGGATAGCTGAACATCACCCTTGCACCGGTGGCGGCAGCGTTGTCCAGCGCCCGGTTCAGATTGTCACGGTATTCCACGGGGAATGCTTCTTCATCAAAATGGAAATAACCCAGCGAACCGCCGTAATAGTCTTCCGTGTTCAGTGTCTTCATATGTCCGGTGTAGTCGCCGTAACGGTCCAGTTTGGGGGAATAGGAATCCCATTTTGTTACGCTGGTCTGACTGCGCCAGGTACAGAATTCCGCAAAAGCTTCGAACACATTGGAATACCTGGAGATATCCACCCGCTCCATCAGATTGTAACTGGAAGCAATTCCCTGGAAAGTGGCGGAAGGGATCTCCGGATTGCCGGTGGAGTGATGCGCATTGACGCCGTACTGTTCCGGCGAGAATACAAGTACATCATCTTCCGTCAGATAGGAAGTCACCGCTTCCAGATAGAACAGGATATTCATCCCCACACTGGTGCCGTAGTTTACAACGGTATAGGAATCGTCCACCAGAGATTCCATATAGTCCGTGTCCAACCCCCAGTATTTGCTGGAACCGGCTACCACAACGATCCGTGGGCCGCCCGCACCCAGCATGAGCCGTTCAAACTTTATGGAGAAATTGATGTAACTGTCCACATACCGCGGTGATGTGGCAGCACGGAGACGCATGGTTGTGATCGGACTGCCGGCAAAGGATGCCGTACTGATTTTCTGAAGATTATCGTGCAGGGTAATGGTTGTCAGAGAACTGCAGTCTTTGAATGCACCGGCCTCAATCTCCAGAACCGAAGAGGGAATATATACTTCCTGCAGGGTTGTGTTTCCGGTAAAAGCGCCGGGGGCAATCTGTTTCACACGTTTTCCGTCGATGCTGCGGGGGATCCATACAACCGGATCCGATCCGGTATAGACATCAATCCGCAGGGATTTGTCATCGTTTTCCGTTGTCAGGAACTGTGAGGTATCAGTTGCTTTCTGCCATATACAGTACAGATTCTGCAGCTTTTCTTCCGAGGGCAGGAAATACTTGTGTCCCGGCGGGATGATTTCTCCGCTGCCGGAGGGATCGGTGGAATACCCCAGAAGAATATAGCCATCTTTGCGGAATGTTCCGTCATCTTCGCGGGCAACCGGCATGGACCAGTAAGAAGTGTCAAAGGTGGTTTCAAGCGCCACCTTGTCATCTGCCAGAAGATCTCCGCCGTTGATGTGGTAGTAAATGGTGTATGTATTCTCACCACGGTACACAGGAGCGGCTGCCGGCGTCTTTTTTTCTTCCTTGGGCATACCGCTCACATCGAAGTTGGCGATGTAAAAGGAGAAATCATTGACTTCCACCGTCACCTGTTCGTCTTCGGTGAGGAGTTGGCCGCCGGAGTCAATCGAATACCGTGAAGTCCAACCGCGGAAAACAGCACCCTCGTTGGGAACCGCAGTCAGCGTGACTCTGGAGCCGGCTGCGACTGCACCGTCTGTTACATTGGAGGTAATGGTACCGCCGTTTTTGCTCATGGCCTGGGTTTCCCAATAAACCTTGACATCCGGATTTCCGGCAACCACCCGGACTGTGGCAGGTGCAGTACAATCCGGCAGGGTGAGAATGTTGTCAGCGAAGGTGTAATCCTCAGTCAGCACATCATCTACAAAGACCTGTACAATCGATTCATCCGCAGGAAGTTCCACCTGAAAGGACGCGTCCTCGCCGTAGGGGATTTTCTGCAGCGTTTCTCCTGTAATGACAGCGCCGCCTTCCCCCTGCGCCAGTACATCTACAGTGAAGGTTTTTTCATCGCAGGATACCAGCAGAAGCAGAAGTGCTGCCATCGGTATTATTTCTTTCCAGAAGTTCATGAGACCTCCCGTTAGTATTTAGACAGATCCGGGATGTCAGCACATATCGCCCGGAACGAATATCATCAGCGGTCAGAAACCGCAGGAATCCAGAATTCTGTTATCATTATACCAAAGATCACTGTGTTTTACAAGAGATTTTGTGAAACACAGCGCGGTGAAAGCAGAAGTATTTGTGCGAAAAATGCTGTAATTTATATGTAACGGTTGACAAAAAAGAAAGTTTATACTATAATGTGTACAACATAAAGTAAACATGACATTACTTTTTGGAAAAATGATTGTTGCCAAAGGAGTTTGAATACATTATGTTGGATATTTTTGAAAAGTGCAGAAAACGTTCTCGGGTGGATGAAGCGAAAGAGAAGGGGATCTACCCCTATTTTCACGCTCTGGAAACCCGTCAGGATGTGGAAGTAGTGATGGAAGGCAAGCGCCGGATCATGCTGGGTTCCAACAACTACCTGGGTCTGACCACCAATCCCGAAATCATGGAAGCCGGGATCAAGGCCATCGAACAGTACGGCACAGGCTGTTCCGGTTCCCGTTTCCTGAACGGTACCCTGCAGATGCATCTGGAACTGGAAGCGGAACTGGCAGAATTTGTGGGCAAGGAAGCCGTTATGACTTTCTCCACCGGGTTCCAGTCCAACCTGGGGATCATCAGCGCACTGGTGGGGATCCACGACTGCGTCATCTGCGACAGAGAAAACCATGCTTCCATTTATGACGGCTGTCGTCTGGGCTTCGGTAAAATGCTGATGTACAAGCACGCCGATATGGAAGATCTGGAAAAACAGCTCCAGAAAGTGCCGGAAAACAGAGGCTGTCTGATCGTGACCGACGGTGTGTTCTCCATGGGCGGCGATATCGCCAAGCTGCCGGAAATCTGCGCACTGGCCAAGAAGTACGGTGCCCGTGTGATGGTGGATGACGCACATGCACTGGGTGTAATCGGTAAGGGCGGACGCGGTACCGCAAGCCATTTCGGTCTGGAAGATCAGGTGGATATCTATATGGGTACCTTCAGTAAGTCTCTGGCTTCTCTGGGCGGCTATATGGCAGCATCCGCAGAAGTGGTGGAATATGTAAAGCACGTATCCCGTCCCTTCATTTTCTCCGCATCCATTACCCCGGCATCCGCAGCGGTTGCTCTGGCGGCGCTCCGTCACCTGAAGGCGCACCCCGAAATCGTTACCAACCTGTCCGATATCAGCTCTTACTTCCGCAAGTGCCTGAAGGACCGGGACGTAAAGATTATCGAAGCCGACACCCCTATTGTGCCCATCTATACTTACACCGAAGAAAATACCCTGACCAGAGCGCGCATGATCTACAACAACGGTGTATATCTGAACCCGGTTATCACTCCTGCCTGTGCGGAAGGAGAGTGCCTGCTGAGGGCCACCTGTATGGCTACCCACACCAAGGCTCTGATCGATGAAGCGGCTGAAATCATTGCAGCCACAATAGACGCACCCATTCCGGAAATGGTGTAAGTCAAGGTACATACATAACCAAGCAAAAGGAACTCTCTTTGGTGGGAGTTCTTTTTGACTGTCAAAACAAAAAAACACCGTCTCCGGTGCTGCAATACAGTCAGTATAAAACAGTCAAAAATTACAGTGACCCCCGACCGGGTTCTTTCTTTACAGAACACAGCCGAGGGTCACTTGTGGTTCTTGATATCTAACATCTTTTGTAATCCTCTCTTTCTTCTGATCTGCCGTCTGCTCTTTCCGTCATCCTTCAAAACACTTTCTGATCCTTCTTCTCTAACGAGAACCGTTTCTGTTTGGGTTTTGTGGTGGGGCAGAGGGCGAATTGTGAGTCACCAGGCTTTTTCTTCGGAAGGTCTTCACTTATTGCCGAGTATGAATCTTTCAAATCATCTCAAAATACCGATCGTCTCTCGATCTGCTTCCTGGCAAAAACTTGGAGTTTACAATCTATATATAAAACGTCACACCGTCGTGTTTTTTCCCGGCAATCCGATTCAAACGCTTTATTTATAGCTACTCACCTTCGGGTAAAGCCTTGTACTTTAGTTGTACATGGGTTTGTACCTCTCTTTCTGTTGTGTCTACATTATAGCATAGTATTTCTGAGAATGCAACTGGTATTTTGGCAAAAGATAACAATAAGTTTTTGTTGAAAAAATGGAAAATCAAAAAATATTCATAAATCACTTTACAACAGCCCGGTATATGTGCTATACTGAATTTAATGTGGGTCTGCCGGAGGCGGCCTGTTTTTGTTTTATGGGAGATACGGAAAGGGTACAAAACCCGGACAGTGATACATTCATTATTACTTGCCGTTTTGGAAACTTGAATACAGTCATGAAAAATTCCCTGCAGTAATTCTGTACCGCAGGGAGTTCTGTTATTTCGGTTCCCCCAGCCACAGTTCTGAAAGCTGGAAAGTACCGGATACCGTGAATGTGAACCGGTACCATTCGTATGCCCGGTCGTTATCCAGGGTAAACCCGAACCAGGTGAGATTTGTGCCGTACAGCAGATCCGGCTCGCTTCCGGAAACACGGAGTGTGTTCCAGTTTTCTCCGTCATCGCTGCCATAAATGGTCCAGCTGTCCGGATTTCTGTCAGGATAGTCGGCGGTATCGTCTCCGGTACGCAGCATATAGGCGCCCAGCACTTTTTTACTTTTCATCCGGAAGGTAATTTCGATCTGTTCGCCGTCCACACAGTATTTCGTGTGTTTTTCGTTGTCAAAGAGATTCTCTGCCTGCTCTCCGGAAAAACCTTCGGGGGCAGTGACTGTGGAAAGATCCACTTCTCTGGTGATCGTGAAATAATTGTCCCTGACATTCAGGACGGATTTCTGTACAAGTTCTTCTGCTTTCCGGTTGGCGATGATACTGTCCAGTCCCTTGCCGGATGTTACAAATGCAGGATCCCGGAACAGGCTGTCCAGCCAGGCAATACGCTTTTCCAGCCAGTTGGCCAGATAGGTGTAATGTTCCTCATAATTCTTCAGTTTCAGAATGGTGTCGGTTTCCCGGTTCTGCTTCTGCCCGAAGATAGGCCATTTTTCAAAATTGCGGCAGTAGGATTCCATACCGATTTCCGCTTCATCCCGGATAAAATCGGGCATCAGCCGGAAACTGTCGTACACCTCAAGCCATTTTTCCGCCACCATTTCCCGGAACCAACGTGCGGACATGGCAAGACCGAACCAGGAATCGGCGCTGTTGCCGCTGCCCCTGCCGTTGCCGACAAAAATCTGTTCCGGATTGTCGGAGCCGTCATCCGCATTGCCCATGGTCAGATCAAAATCCCAGACGGGACCGAAGGTCAGTCTGCCGCCGGCGTCTTTGTACATATAGAAGCTGTCCCACTGTGAATCCAGATTCAGTACAGTTTCTTCTACCAGATAAACCGCCAGCAGGGACTCAAGGTCAATGTATTTTTCCGCTTCCGCACGGTCACCGGAATCCAGTGCATCATAAGCGTCCGTAATGTAGTCCCGGATCCAGGCAAGCTGTTCCTGTTTGGTTTTCCGGTTTTCGGAAAGATCGCTCTGTACCATATAGGCTCTGCCGTTCACATGGAACATGGAATCTCCTTCGGCATAATTGGACATTTCCACAAGATATCCCGTATCCACGGCATCCGGATCTTTGTCGGCAATGTTTACCCGGTCGCCGGAGACTTTGATTTCCTCCACAAGCAGATAGGCGCCGATATATTCACCGTTCAGGTATACTTCCACCGGGGTACAGGCAGGCGACCATGCGATTCCGCTCATATACCGGCAGAACTCAAAAGAAACCCTGTTCCGCTGCAGGGACATATCGCATTGGTTGGCCAGCAGACACCAGATCCGTTCCTTGCCGTTTGCCAGTCCCAGCAGATTCTCTTTCTTGGTCAGCTTGATTTTATAGGATTTTTTCGGATAAGTCCAGGAATTGTTGCCCCGCCCACGGATTTCCACAGGAATGTTTTCCAGAATGTATTTTTCTTCACAGCCGTACAGGGAGAGGGAGGCAGTCACATATTCCTCTTTGGACTCCACATCACGGCCGGTATCTGTGTCAATGGCAAGAACAGGCATGGCGGCAATTTCATATCCGCCGGATATATCGGTTACAACCGGACGCTTAGCACCGGAAAAGGTAGTGCCGGAGACGAATGTTACTTGTCTTTCCGTAAGGCTTTCCTGAGAGACAGCTTCTGTTTCTGTTGTAGTTTCAGACAAAACGGGCGTTTCGTGACAGCCGGTGCAGCAGAAAAACAGTGCACAGGCGGTCAGCAGGAGAATACTACGGATTCGCATGGAACATCTCCTTTCATCATTACTGCTGAGCTCAGTATAACATATCCTGATAGTTTTTACAATATAGAATAAGCATACAGAACAGATTTCCAGTATAAATCCCACCCGAAAACCTTGTACTTTCCCGGTTTCTGTGTTATAATGCAGAAAGAAGTAACCATAAACCGAAAGGATTTTTGTTCATGAAACATATTCCCGCTTCTGTCACCGCGCATATCGAAGAGGTGTCTGCCAAGCTGAAAAAATACCCCAAGCTGGAAAAGCTGTACCGCAACTGCTATCCCAATACCCTGGAAACCACCGCAGAAATTCTGACGGACGGTTCCACATTCCTGTATACCGGGGATATCCCTGCCATGTGGCTCAGAGACTCCACTGCACAGGTGACCCAGTATCTGCCTCTGACCAAGGACGATCCGGAAATCCGTTCTCTCCTCCGGGGGCTGATCGAAAAGCAGATGTTCTATATCCGGGAGGATCCCTATGCCAACTCCTTCAACCTGGCGCCCACCGGCCATCATTATGTGGACGACCGTCCCGTGGCCAACGACTGGGTGTGGGAACGGAAGTACGAAGTGGACTCCCTGTGCTATCCCATCCGGCTGGCGTATCTGTACTGGAAAGCCTGCGGGGACGATACCGTGTTTGATGCCAGATTTGTGGCCACTGTGGAAACTGTTGTGGATCTGTGGATCACCGAACAGCATCACATGGAAAAATCATCCTATTATTTTGACCGTCCCGACTGCCGATGGATCGACACCCTCCACAACGAAGGCAGAGGCTATCCGGTCAACTATACCGGCATGACCTGGTCGGGATTCCGTCCCAGTGACGACAGCTGCATCTTCGGGTATCCCACCGCTTCCAATATGTTTGCCGTGGTATCCCTGCGTCAGCTGGAAGAAATCTTCACCGCTTATCCGGAAGCCGGCGGCGATGATGCCAGAATCAGCGGACTTGTACGGAAAATCCGGAAGCTGCGGGAAGAAATTGAACATGGGATTGCCATGTACAGCATTGTAATCCATCCGAAGTACGGGAAGATGTATGCCTGTGAAACCGACGGCTTCGGCAATCACATTCTGGCGGACGATGCCAATGTCCCCAGCCTGTTGTCTGCACCCTACCTGGGATTCTGTGCTCCGGACGATCCGGTGTATCTGAATACCCGCCGGTTTATTCTCAGTGAGGATAACCCCTTCTATTACACCGGCAAGGCAGCGAAGGGCGTCGGAAGTCCCCACACACCGGAAGGATATATCTGGCATATCGCCCTGTCCATGCAGGGGCTGACTGCCCTGGATCCCGATGAAATCCGCGGTCTCATCGATACGCTGATTTCCACCGATGCGGACACCGGCTATATGCACGAGGGCTTTGATGCCGATGATCCGACAGAATTTACCCGCGCCTGGTTTGCATGGTCCAACTCCCTGTTTGCGGAGTTCATCGAATCGGCACTGGATAAAGGCATTCTCTGAAAGGGAAAAGGAGGCAAAACTATGCTGAATTCTGCTTCTCTGGACACCCTGTGCGGTGCGCTGGCTTATGCAATGGGTGTTGATGCTCCGGCGCTGGCTGCCGCTCCTCTGGAAGCGCTGACTGCCTATGTGGATGAAAAGCTGCAGGGCAGAAAAGCTGACCGGATTTTTATGTTCAATCCCGATGCCATTGCCCAGTGGGTACATGAAAAATATCCCCAGCTGGTAAAGGAAATGATGCAGCACACCGAACTGGACTGTCCCTTCTGCGCCGTTATGCCCTCTGTTACCCCGGTCTGCTTCGGCACCATGTACACAGGTGCACAGCCGGAGGTTCATGGGATCCGCCAGTATGAAAAGCCCGTGATCCGGATTGATACTATTTTTGATGCCATGATCCGGGCAGGGAAGAAATGTGTGATTGTGGCATACGGTCAGTGCAGTCTGAGTAAGATTTTCCTGGAAAGGGACATGGACTATTTTATATACAGCACTGTGGATGAGGTCAATGCAAAAGCGGCGGAGATCATCCTCCGTGACGAATACGATTTTGTGGTGGTGTACAACGGCAATTACGATACCATTATGCACAGAAACGGACCGGAATCTGCGGAAGCCCTCGGTGAGCTTCGTGCCAACGTCCGCACCTTCGCCATGTTTGCGGAAATGATCAAAACCCATTGGAAAGGTCACGATACCCTGATGGGCTTTGCTATGGATCATGGCTGTCACGAGATCGACGGCGGATGCGGTTCCCATGGGCTTGACATGGAAGAAGATCTGAACATTTTACATCGGTATATGGTATATCCGAAAACAGCGGAATAAAGCCTGAGGCAGGGGGGAACTCCTGCCTTTTTCGTGAAAGTGCATAAAAATATACACACGTGCAAGTTTCCTCTTTACAAGCTCGTAAAAATCCTGTATACTGACAACAGAATCAGAAAATCGGAGGATAACCTATGACTCCTGTTCGTTTTGGTATTTTGGGCGCCGGCGCTATTGCCGGAAAATTCGCCGAAGCCGTAGGAGAAACCGAAGGGGCAGAACTGACCGCTGTAGCCAGCAAGTCCATGGAGCGGGCTGCCGCTTTTGCCGGGCGGTATCAGATCCCCTGGTACGGTTCCTATACGGAAATGGCGGCAAGGGACGATGTGGACGCGGTATATATCGCCACAACCCACAATTTCCATAAAGAAAATCTGCGGCTGTGCATCGAAGCGGGGAAGCATGTGATCTGTGAAAAAGCCATGGTGCTGACAGAAGCGGATGCTGCGGAAATTTTTGCACTGGCTGCTAAAAAGGGTGTGTTCTGTATGGAAGCCATGTGGTCCTGTTTCCTGCCCACCACCCGTCTGGCAAAGGAATGGATCAAAGAAGGCAGAATCGGCACCATCCAGTCGGTAAGCGCCGTGATCGGTTTCAAAGCCCATTTTGATCCGGAAAACCGTCTGTATAATCCTGCACTGGCAGGCGGCGCCATGTACGATATCGGTGTGTATCCTATCGAATGGGTTACCTATCTGGTAGGTGAAGCAGTGGAAGACTGTGTTTCCTTCCGTCGGGACAATCCGGTAACCGGCGTGGATGAGAATGTATCGCTGCTCCTGCGGTATCCTTCCTGTGATGCGGCAATCCAGTGTATGTTTACCGGCAATCCGAAGGAGTTTGTGCTGGTACACGGTACAGAAGGAACCATCGAGCTGCCCTGCGTCAATGGGGACAGACGTGCGCTGCTGTATGACGGCAGACGTCAGCTTGCAGAAATATTTACCATGGAGCCTGCCAACGGCTTTGTTTACGAAGTACAGGAAATGATCCGTTGCATCCGGGAAGGAAAGCTGACATCGGATATCATGCCGCCGGAAATGACCATCGGCTGTGCGCGTATATTTGAGAAAGTACTCGGAAGATAAACGGAAAGAAAGGATATAGCGTATGAAGACACTGAATTTCGGTCTGGTCGGTTACAAGTTTATGGGGAAAGCCCATTCCAATGCCATTGCAAGACTGCCCATGTTTTTTGACTGCGGCGCACAGATCGGTATGAAAGCCATCTGCGGCAGAGATGCAGAATGGGTGGCACAGGCAGCGGCACAGTTCGGCTGGGACAGCTACGAAACTTCCTGGGAAGCCCTGGTGGGGCGGGAGGATATCGATATCATCGACATTACAGCGCCCTCCAATATGCATAAGGTCATTGCCATTGCAGCAGCGGAAAACGGCAAGCATATTTTCTGTGAAAAGCCCCTTGCCCTGAACCTGGCTGATGCCAGAGAAATGCTGGAAACGGTCAACAGAACCGGCGTAAAGCATCAGATCGGCTTCAACTATCGTTTTGCTCCCGCCATTCAGCTGGCAAAAAAGATCATCACTGACGGTAAACTGGGTACCATCCGTCACGTACGGGCTTCCTATCTGCAGGATTTTATCACCGATCCGGAATTTCCGCTGGTGTGGCGGCTCCAGAAGGATATCTGCGGTTCCGGCTCTCTCGGGGATCTGGGTGCGCATTTCATCGACCTGGCCCGGTTCCTGGTCGGAGATTTCAAGTCTGTCATGGGTATGCAGAAGACCTTTATCAAGAGCCGTCCTCTGGTGGAACGGATGGAAGGACTTACCGCCAACGCACAGGCAGACGCCCCCCGCGGCGAAGTGGATGTAGACGACGGAACCGTGTTCATTGCAGAATTTGACTGCGGCGCATTGGGTGTTTTTGAAGCCACACGTTTCTCTGCAGGGCATAAAAACGATCTGTTCATCGAAGTTTCCGGGGACAGGGGCAGTGTGAAGTTTACTTTTGAGCGCATGAACGAGCTGCAGTTCTATTCGGCAGAGGATGAAGAGGGGCTTCAGGGCTTCCGGCTGATCCAGGCCAGCGAAGGCGTGCATCCGTACATGACCCACTGGTGGCCTGTGGGGCACGTAATCGGCTATGAACATACCTTTGTCCATGAAATGTACGAATTTGTCCGCTCCATTGTGAACGATACGCCTACCTGTCCGAGTTTTGCGGACGGTGTGGAGTGTTCCCGCGTGATCGAAGCCGTGGAACTGTCATCCCAGAGAAGAGCCATGGTGGATATCGCCAGCCTGTAACCCAAAACATACAGAAGACCTCCTGCTGCAGAAATTCTGTTACAGGAGGTCTTTTTGGTTGGTATCAACCAATAAAGGGCCTGTCGCAAATATCCTATGAAAATAGCCCAAGTAAAAAAGCACACAAATCTAAGGGTGGAGCAAATCCATCCTTTTTGTGTACCAACAAAGCGTATTTTTTACCCAATCAAGCCACTTCAACA
>SVSN01000077.1 GCA_015064285.1 Oscillospiraceae bacterium
GTCATGATATCCAGCACATGAAGCTGCTGCTGATAGTTGGCACGGTGCATACCGCCTTCTTCCATGCATTTTGCCATATCGGCAAGACCAAGACCGCGGGAAGGACCGTCGTAGGGGAAGGTTACGGGGTAATCCTTCCAGCCCTGGCCTTCCTTATACACCTTCACCACACCGCCGAAACAGTTGGGATCGGGAATCTTCATGGTTCCTTCGGTACCGTAAATGGTCAGCATGCAGAATTCGTCCGTGTATACATCAAAGGATGCGGTAAAGCTTGCAACGGCACCTGAAGCAAAACGGATGGCACCGGTGGTGAAAGTATCCACTTCCACATGGATGGTGTCGCCCTTATGGGGTTCGGAGCCGATAACTCTTTCCGGGAAGGAAATGGAGCCGAAAGCGGTTACATCGGTAGCCTGCCCGAACACATTCACCAGAGTGGTGATATAGTAGGGACCCATATCCAGCATGGGGCCGCCGCCTTTTTCAAAGAAGAAATACGGATCCGGATGCCAGCTTTCGGGGCCGTGACCCAGGAAATGTGCCTGTGCGGCTATGGGCTTGCCGATCACACCGTCATCGATCAGTTTCCGGGAAGTCTGGATACCGGCGCCCATAAAGGTATCCGGTGCGCCGCCCAGCCAAAGACCTTTTTCCAGTGCAAGCGCCACCAGTTCCTTGGCATCTTCGATATTGGTTGCCAGCGGCTTTTCGGAGTACACGCTCTTCCCTGCCAGCAGCGCCGCCTTAGTTACGCCGTAATGGTCGTTAGGGCGGGTGATGTTCAGCACGATATCCACTTCCGGATCGGCGAACAGTTCGTACATATCGTTGTAAATCTTCGGAACGCCGTATGCGGCTGCCTGGGCTTCTGCCTTTTCTCTGACCAGATCACAGGTGCCTGCAATCTGAATATTCTGGAAAACCTTACCGATGGTACTCAGATAGGCGGGGCTGATGTTACCCTGACCTACAATGCCGATTTTCTTCATTTTCTGTTTCTCCTTGAAGTTTTTCATGGATTTAGCTAAAGGGGGAAATATATATTTTTGATATGCCGTTATTTGTGCTTCCACACGATTCTCTTTATGTTCCGGATGTGTGTGAAAGTTTTTTCTTCGCCTTCTTCCGCCAGCATCCGGAGCCATTTTTCCAGAACGTGTGCGGTGTGGGGGTGCATTTTTTCTCTGGCTCTGCCGCCCATGAAGTATTCCAGCGGACAGGCGTCGGTGTAGTTTTCGCCCTTGTAGTTTTTGCTGGCGGCCACCCGGTCGCAGAACATTTCCTTCAGATACACAAGGGGCATTTCCACCGGTTCGTACTGCTTGGTGGCGGGGTTTACATCGTTCCAGTATTCAAAATGATGCCGGTTCCGGCCTTTGTGGTGGAGCCATGCGGAGGAATAGCCGAACAGCTCCCTCTCCCGCTCGTTGGGACTTCTGGTGCCCTGATAATACCGCATCCCGGGGAAAAACTCCGTAGGGCTGAATTTGGACAGATCGTGGACGATCCCGCGGAAGGGAATACCGCACTTCACAGCGTTTTCCATCACCAGCTTTTTGTGGTGGGTTACGGTTTTCAGATGGCGGATGGGGTGGAGCATACAGGTATACCTCGCAGTTTCATTTGTATTATTATGACACAAAACCGGTCAAAACGCAAGAGGTTTTTCACATTATTTACGGAAATCCGTGGGTTTTATTCTTGACAAACAGAGAGATGTATGTTATACTACAAACAGAATATATTTTACAACGGAGGAACGGAATGGAGAAAAGCTATGTACGGTTTTACGCCCTGCGGGAAATGCGTGCAAGACCGAAAACCTTTCTGCCGCTGTTTGCCATCTTCTTTGGCGTGATGCTGCTGATGGGAAATCTGCTGATCTACTTCAACTGTGAGCTGACTTCGGATGCGGCTTACTACAAGGTGGAAACCCAGATTATCCTGCCGGATCTGACCGATGAAGAAGTCTGGCAGCTGCGGCAGATTGACTATGTAAAACAGGCGGAAGCCGTAGGGGATAATGACAACACATACACCTGTTATGTGGAACTGACGGAAGATAAAAGCGGTCGGATGATCTCCATTCAGGAATGCCTTCTGGATATTCTCGTCCGCCTGGGGCTGGAGGAGCGTTCGGATCCCTATATTTATTTCTTCAGTATGTACAACAACCCCACAAAACAGCGGGATGCTTTCAACAACTCTACGCTGCTCAATCGGATGTATATGCAGGCACTCCGGGATTCCATGTTCAACCCGGGTACCATTTCCCTTGCCTGTATCGCTTCTCTGATGCTCTTTGCGGTGGTGGTGCTGGTATACCGGATGAAGATCGAGCAGGCTTCAAAAGAATACGCCTGTCTTGTGGGTATGGGTATGAGCATCCGTCAGCTTGGGCAAATCCAATATCTGCAGGGCGGGATTCTGCTGGCAGTATCCTATATCCCCTCTCAGCTGCTGGCCATCGGCACCATGAAGCTGGTTTCCGTGCTGTCCTACGGGATTTATCCGGAATTCGACGGCAATCAGGCCATCCTGTTCGATATTCCGTGGTTGACGCTGGGTATCTGTTTTGTTCTGTACCTGCTTGCCGCCCTTGCCGGGATTTTCCTGTGTCTGCGGCCGTATCGGACAAAAACAGTATCTGCCATCCTGTCGGGTGCGGCGGATAAAATCCCCTTTGTGGAAAAAAGCTCTGTAAAATTCCTGTCCCGGGGCAGTTTTGATGGGTACGGGAAGGTGTGGAAAAATCGGAACCGGCGGAATGTATGGCCGGTTATGGTGCTGTTTTTCTGCCTGATTCTGTTCCCGGCGTTCCTGTTCGGCGGCTTTCTTACCGGTGTGACCGATCTGGATGAGCTGGACGACAGCGGTTCCCGGATCATCTGCCGGTTCAACGCATACGGCAATTCCGGGGATGCCAGAGGCGTTCCCTACGAACTTATGAAAGAACTTGCGGAAATGGAAGGAATCGACCGTGTACGGATCCCCATTTCCACCCGTCTCACCGGGATGGAAGGGATGGCCCGCCTGCCGGATGCCTATGCCTACGTCCATGATATCCGTACAGGTGGTCAAACACTGGATTGTGTCTATACCGTTGCCACCTGTTTTGCAGAGGAAGCACCGGAGCCGGGGACAGTCTGGGTACCGGAAGCCTTCCCGGCAAAGGCAGGAGACAAAGTTACCCTGACCCGGGACAGCAGACAGGTACAGGCGGTCATCGGCCGGAAAGAATCTGTTCTGTATGCAGAGCCTGTGTGGTACGATGAAAATACCATACAGTATTCTGTGGTTATGGGCGAAGACCTGTTTGCGGCGCTGTGCAGCACGGAGCTTACCCTGCTGGACGAAGAAGTTGCTGTGTATTCTTCCGTATCCTCCGACCAGGTGGAATCTCTGCTGGACAGAATCGCCATCCTTACCGGAGACACAAAGGCTTACCTGAACGACTACGACCGGCAGCTCCACGGCAGACACGAGCGCACTTATGTCATGGAAAACAGCTACTACGAGCACCGGATCTGGGTGATCAAGAACGCCTTTATCACCCTGTTCACACTGGCACAGGTGGTGTATCTCATGCTCTGCGCCGCCGCAGTCATCGGCAGTACCATAGATTTTCAACTGTGCAGACGGCGGAGAGAATTTGCAGTGCTCCGTGCGCTGGGGCTGGCGGACGAAGATATACAATCACTGGGCAGGGCTTATGCGGGCAATATCTTCCGCTGGGTAATCCCGGTTCTGTACCCGGTGATGGTACTGCTGCTGTGGACGACCCATTCGGATTTCGGATTCAGCAAGAATCTGATGACGGGAGAGATTACCATCGGTGCCCTGCACGTGCTGTACGATGGGCTGCTTTATTATCTGATCACCTGTGTAATTCTGTTTCTGCTGTACGGCGGTACGGCATGGCTTGCATCCCGGAAGGCTGTAGGACAGATGCTGGCAGAGCCGCTGGCCCAGTCGGTGAAGGAACGGGAATGAGAAAGGAGAGACTATGACAGACGATATCATTCTGCGCTGTGAAGGTGTGAACAAGCTGTATAAACAGGGGGAGGAGACCATCTACGCCCTGAAGGATGTGTCCATGTCCGTGAAGCGGGGAGAATTTCTGATCCTGTGCGGCAAATCCGGTTCGGGGAAATCCACCCTGCTCAACGTGCTCTCCGGGTTCGATGTACCCACCGCCGGAAAAGTAATCATCGGCGGTGAAGACATGGCCGGCATGAACGACAGACAGCGCTCGAAACTGCGGAACGAAAAGATCGGGTTCGTATTCCAGAGCTATCACCTGCTGCCCATTCTGACCGCCAGAGAGAACATCCTCTCCCCTCTCCTGATCGGGAAACGGCCCATCAATGACAAATACTTCAAGGAGCTGTGCGGCACCCTTGGAATTACCCACCGGCTGGAGCATCTGCCTTCGGAAATGTCCGGCGGGGAATGCCAGAGAGTTGCCGTGGCCAGGGCTATGATCGGACAGCCGGATGTGCTGTTTGCCGATGAACCCACCGGTAATCTGGACAAAAAGTCCGCCGGGGAGCTGATATCCCTGCTGAAACAGGCTCATGAACAGTTCGGCCAGACCATTCTGATGGTAACCCATGACGAAAGCCTGCTGACCTACGGTGACCGGGTCTACCGGATGGAAAACGGCACGCCCACACTGGTATAACTTGACAATCCTTCCGTGATTTGCTATAATGATGCCGAAAAATCATGCAGATCACGGGAGGATTTTATGTTTTCCTTTATCCATACATACATTCCCGATACGCCCTTCTGGGACGGACTGGTAAAGCGGGGCTTCATTGACGACACAAGCGGCATCAAGCTGGTGTACTGCGCCAATGTACACCCTTCCCATATGTTCAACGAAGCGGCAAGGCCGGGCAGTCCGGTGGACAGAATCGTGTCGGAAGCCAATCGGTATTTCTATGTAGACCGGGTACAGGGCGGCAGCAGACTGTATTTCTACGACAACGACCCGGCGCTGATCCGGTACTGGCGGGAGAAATCCGGCAACCGGTTCCTTGGCTTCCAGATGCACGAAACCGTATCCAACTTTATCTCGGATTACCACAAAATTCTGGGGGATTACGGTACCTACAAGGGGATGACCCCGGAAGTGCTGGCTGCCCGTCCCAAAACTGCGGAAGGAGTTGCGGCCAACATTCTGAAAACCTTCCCGGATCCAAACGGCAGACTGTACATCGAATCCCAGACAGTAGAGCAGTGGCTGGAAATCCCTGACCTGAACGATCCTGCGGCTTTTCTGGAATCGGTGAAAAAGGTTTACCTCCGCCGGATGACGACTGCCGATGGTACCCCCCAGCCGCTGATGATTGCGGACAGCTGTGTCATGGCAACCCGGCTGGAAGATGAACTGGGCCTGACCTGCCATATGCCGGAAATCGGTCAGCAGACGCCCATGGTACGGGTACAGCTGGCACTGGTCAGAGGCATGATGCGGGGCAAAGGCCTTCCCTTCGGCACTTATCAGGAACCCTGGGGCGGCATTCCCTTCTCCTGCTGCTACTTCAAAAAAGACGGTCACACCGAATGGGGCAGAAACGAAGGCGAAGCTTCCACATACAATCCGGCCGGGGAATTCGGCGGAAGTTCCCTGTCTCTCCTGCGGCGGATGTATTATTACGCCTATCTGGCCGGTGCTTCCTGGCTCAGTGAAGAATGGGGCGCCTGCAACACCTTCTACGACTGGAACGATTTTGAGATCACGCCCTACGGGCAGATCAAGAAGGATTTCATTGACTTCACCCATGCCTATCCGGAACTGGGCGAGCTGTACACCCCCATTGCCATTGTGCTGCCGGCAGAGCTGAAAATGCTCAACATCAACGCCATTGCCCACGACACCAACTACTTCCGCTTCTATGAGGAACTGCCCTACATGGCTGACCACACCGCAGAATGGCATATTTACGAAGCCATCCGGAAGATTTATTTCGATCCGGACACAGCCCATGCCGGTGAAGACACAGAATGGCGTTCCCTGACCAACAATCCTCTGGGGGATCTGTTCGATATTGTTTACGAAGACACCCCCGGCATCGGAGAAAGATACCGGTATTTCGTGAATCTGACCGGCAAAGCCCTGCCCTTCTCTGCCGACCGGATCATTGACGGAGCTGACATCAACCGGATGCAGACAGAACTGCTTTCCCTGCAGGATAAGCTGGTTCCCTTTACAGTTTCCGGCAAGGTTCACTGGCTGACGGACACCGTGGACGGCGGGTATGTACTGACCCTTATAAACAACAAGGGAGTTCTGCGCTCCGTAAAGAACGGCGAACGGAAAGACCCTGCCTACGGACAGGATATCACTGTAACGCTGGATGATACCGTGGGCGATGTGGATGTTCTTCTGGCAGATGCCAAGCTGCACCGGGACAGAAACACACTGCACTTCCGACTGGAAGCAGGGGAAATGATGATCCTGCGGCTGGGACTGCGGTAAGCCCTATACAACCGAATAAACCACAAAAAACCTCCCGTGTTCCCGGTGAACTGTATGTCCATCGGAAACCACAGGAGGTTTTCTTCTATTCTTCTTCATCCATATGTCTGGCCTGCAGCTGTGCCGCAACCATCATATCCTTGACCTTCATCAGTCGGGTCTGGTTGCCGCGCTCGTTTTCGTCCAGCTTCATGGAGATGTTCTTGATCGCCCGCTCATACTGGGGAATCATGATATATTCCAGCGCATTGACACGGCGTCTGGTACGCTCGATTTCCGCACAGAGCAGGGTGGCCGCTTTTTCCAGTTCCGCCAGCCGGATCAGCTCCGCCGCTGTGGCACTGACGGCATCCACCGCTTTGTCCATTTCACCACTGGTAAAAGCAAAACCGTAAGCAGGCCCCGTGGCACGGCCGGAAGTCTTATAGTCAAACCGGGGTACGATTACGCTCATGACGTTTTTCGTCTCCACCGTCAGCTCTCCTCCGGCAGCAGGCAGCATCAGGGCTTCGGTCAGCATCCGTTCATCGCTTTCCGCCGCGGCTTCCGCCAGTCCTTTACCTACATCCGCAAACCGCTCGCACAACTCGGCACGGAGCACTTTGGCATCCTTCACGATTTCCAGAAACTGCCGCATCAGCTCGTCCCGCTTGTCCTTGAGCAGCTTATGTCCCCGTCTGGCGGTGATCAGCTTGGTTTTCAGCTTTTTCAGCTCCATCCGGGTGGGGTTCACACGAATATCCGCCATCCTTTATACCCCCTTTCCGCAGTCGTTTTTCATCTGCTTTGCCATCCTTATTTCACTTCCACAGGCCAGTATTTATCCAGAATTTCCGGCTTGATACGCTTCATTTCCGCTCTGGGCAGAATTTTCAGCAGTTCCCAGCCGATATCCAGCGTCTGTTCGATGGTGCGGTTCTCATAAAATCCCTGGTTGATATACCGGGCTTCAAAGGCATCCGCAAATTTAGCGTACAGTCTGTCCACAGGGGTAAGCGCCGCTTCACCCAGTACCACCATCAGTTCCTTGGCTTCTCTCCCTCTTGCATAGCTGGAGAACAGCTGGTTCATGGTGTTTGCATGGTCTTCGCGGGTTTTGCCCTTGCCGATCCCTTTATCCTTCAGACGGGACAGAGACGGCAGCACATCCACCGGCGGCATATAGTTCTTCCGGTACATTTCACGGGACAGGATGATCTGGCCTTCGGTGATGTAGCCGGTCAGGTCGGGGATGGGGTGGGTCTTGTCATCTTCCGGCATGGTCAGAATCGGAATCATGGTGATAGAGCCGTCAGAGCCCATCTTCCGTCCGGCACGTTCGTACATGGTGGCAAGGTCGGTGTACAGATAACCGGGATACCCTCTCCGTCCGGGCACTTCCTTACGGGCAGCGGACACTTCACGGAGGGCTTCGGCATAGTTAGTGATATCGGTGATGATGACCAGCACGTGCATACCGCACTCAAACGCCAGGTATTCCGCAGCAGTCAGCGCCATACGGGGTGCGGAGATTCTTTCAATCGCCGGGTCGGACGCCAGGTTGATGAACAGCACGGTTCTGTCAATGGCACCGGTTTTTTTGAAATCGGAGATGAAGAAATCCGCTTCTTCGTAGGTAATGCCCACGGCGGCAAAGACTACGGCAAACTGGGTCGGCTTTGACGGGTCGTCACTGCGTACGGTTGCCTGTCTGGCGATCTGTGCGGCCAGATTGGCGTGGGGAAGCCCTGAACCGGAGAAAATCGGCAGTTTCTGTCCTCTGACCAAAGTATTCAGCCCGTCAATGGTGGATACACCCGTCTGGATAAACTCATTGGGATAATTCCGGGCAGCAGGATTGATCGGAGTACCGTTGATATCCGGCATAGCTTCCGGAATGATGGCAGGGCCGCCGTCCATGGGTTCGCCCATCCCGGAGAATACCCGTCCCAGCATATCCCGGGAAACAGGCAGTCTGACACTGTGTCCGGTGAAACGCACTTTGGAGTAAGCCAGATTGATCCCCTGAGAGGATTCAAACAGCTGCACCAGCACATTGGAGCCGTTGACTTCCAGTACACGGCACCGGCGGATTTCCCCATTCGGCAGTTCAATTTCGCCCAGCTCGTCATACTTGACGCCGTCCACTTTCCGCACCAGCATCAGCGGGCCGGCAACTTCTTCTATGGTTCTGTATTCACGCATCATCATTTACACCCCCACAAGACCGGAAAGCTGTTTGTCGATATCATTCCGGATATCGGAGTACACGGCATCCACATCTGCTTCCGGTACGTCTTTGGCACGGCCGATTCGTTCTCTGACGGGCAGGTCGGCGATGGCTTCAATATCGGCTCCCTGTTTGAGGGCATCCAGTGCTTCCTTCCGGAAATAGAAAATCAGAGACGCCATGGCATACTGTTTTTCCAGAGAGCTGTAGGAGTCCGTATCCACAAATGCATTCTGCTGCAGATAGTCTTCTCTGATGGAACGGGCGATTTCCAGTGTCAGCCGGTCTTCCGCAGACAGAGCGTCCACACCGACCAGCTTTACAATTTCGTCCAGTTCCGCTTCGGCCTGCAGGATTCTGGTAATTTCTGTAACTCTTTCATTCCAGCGTTCGTTCACTTCACTGCTGTACCAGCCTTCCAGCCGGTCACGATACAGAGAGTAGGAGTTCAGCCAGTTGATCGCCGGGAAATGTCTCCGGTAAGCAAGAGAGGCATCCAGCCCCCAGAACACCTTGACAATACGGAGGGTAGCCTGGGTTACGGGTTCGGAAATATCGCCCCCGGCGGGAGATACGGCACCGATGGCGGAAAGCGCACCGATTCTGCCGTCCTTACCCTTGCAGACAACCTGTCCGGCTCTTTCATAGAACTGGGCAAGGCGGGAGGTCAGATAAGCGGGATAGCCTTCGTCACCGGGCATTTCTTCCAATCGTCCGCTCATTTCCCGGAGTGCTTCTGCCCAACGGGAAGTAGAATCGGCGATAACGGCAACCTTCAGCCCCATATCCCGGAAGTATTCCGCAATGGTGATCCCGGTATAAATGGAGGCTTCTCTTGCTGCAACAGGCATATCGGAGGTATTGGCAATCAGAATCGTTCTCTCCATCAGAGATTTGCCGGTTCTGGGGTCGGTGATTTCCGGGAACTCATGGAGAACGTCGGTCATTTCGTTGCCCCGTTCGCCGCAGCCGATGTATACCACCAGATCCACATTACTCCACTTGGCCAGCTGATGCTGCACCACAGTCTTACCGGAACCGAACGGCCCGGGAACGCAGGCAGTACCGCCCATGGCAATGGGGAACAGGGTATCGATGATCCGCTGCCCGGTAATCATGGGGGTTTCCGGAGGCAGTTTGCTCTGATAGGGTCTGGACACACGCACAGGCCACTTCTGCATCAGATGCAGTTCGGTTTTCGTGCCGTCTTTGCCGATAACCGTACCAATTTTTTCTTCCACAGTATACTCGCCTGTAAGAACGAATTCCAGTGTACCTTCCACCCCGGCCGGTACCATAATCTGGTGCCGGATGGCTTCGGTTTCATCTACATACCCTACGATATCGCCGCCGGACACTTCTTCGCCGGCTTTGGCGGTGGCGTGGAACATCCATTTCTTTTCTCTGTCCAGGGCAGGCAGGTCGATCCCCTTGGTGATATTGGAACCGGCCAGCAGGCGCATCCGTTCCAGAGGACGTTCGATCCCGTCAAAGATCCCTTTCAGCAGCCCGGGCCCCAATTCCACGGAAAGAGGCGCACCGGTGGTTACAACACGGTCTCCTCTGCCCAGACCTGCCGTTTCTTCGTATACCTGTATAGACGCTCTGTCCCCGTGCATTTCGATGATTTCACCGATCAGGCGGTTCTCGCCCACACGGACCACGTCAAACATATTGGCTTCACGCATCCCCTCGGCAATGACCAGAGGACCGGAGATTTTAACAATTTTTCCTTCTGTCATATCATTCTGCTCTTTCTCTGTTACTCTTCGCTTCTCACGGTTCGTCACGGAACAGGATATCCGCCCCGATGGCACGTTCCGCCGCCTGACGGAGCATAGCCATACCGACACCGCCGCCTTTTTCAGGCAATGCAATCACCGCCGGGGTCAGCATGGTGTCGTACCGGGCAATATCTTCCGGCAGACCTGCGGCATATTCCGGTGTCAGGAAAATGATGGCACATTCTTCCGCTGCTTTCCGCAGCATACCTGCTGCTTCCTGCATGGATTCCGCCTGATAGGTGGCAAAACCTGCTGCCTGGAAGGTAAGCACATCGCCCCGTCTTCCGATTACACCGATTTTCCGGTTCTCAGACATAATCCACCCTGATCCTTTCCCGCAGCCCTGCACCGGTGATTCCCGCTTCCAGGGCAGCGCCGATGATCCGGCAATTCTTCAGTTCCGCTTCCCGGTTCGTCAGGAAAACCGCCGGAATATGCACGCCGAACGGTACATAACGATCCCGGTTCATGAGCCGGTACAGTACGTTGTCAAATTCCTTTTCCGGCCGGGCAGCTTCTCCCTGCGTCAGGATCCGATCCACGGCTTCCCGCAGCACACCGGCATCCATCTTCTCCCGCAGACCTTCATATCCGAGACATCCATCCTCCAGGAAAAATGTATACGGCAGACTGCCCCCTGGTACAAATGCCTGTTCGAGAACGGCAGCCGAGGCTTCTTTCGCTCCTCTGGAAGCCAGACGTACCGAGGAAAGGATGTTGGTAATATCCGCCCGCATGGACACATACTCGCAGAACAGCGGCACACCGTTTTTTTCCGTCTGTGCAGCCATATCCGCATAGCAGGCTTTGTCCAGACAGAAGTCAATGACCCGTCCTTCTCCGACAGCGGCATAAGCGGTTCTGGCTTCCGTTACAGCTTCTGCCATGTGGTGCGGCAGCCCTGTGGTATCGCCTTCCGCCAGCCGTTCTGTCAGTCCGTCCGGTGAAAAGGTACCGCAGCGGTAGTACAGGGCACTGTAGTCCAGCCCCAGGATATTCGCCTTCAGGGCTACTTTGATATTGTTGCAGTCGTATTTGTACAGGATAAAATCATATAAAGACGGTTCCGGCACATTTTCCCGTACCAGTGATACGCCGTCTTCCCAAGCCAGATCCAGTGCTTCCGTCAGGCTGGCAGGTACCTGTCGTTCCTCCGCCAGAAAACCGAAATCCATCACCGCTCTGAAAAGCTGTTCCGGACTGCGGCAGTCAAGCATCCGTTCCAGCCGGACACCTGCCGTATCTTTTCCTTCCGCCGCACGGATTCTGGCCGAGGCATACATATATTCTGTTTCGTTGTATCTGCCCACAGAAATATTCCCCTTCCTTCTTCTCGCTTACGGCAGCAGTGTTTTCATGATGACCGGATCCAGCTCGTCCCGGAGTCCGGCCAGGATCACGGAGATGGAGCAGGTGGTTTCGGTATCGCCATAGCGTACCACGACACCGCCCGCAATCCCGGCATCTTCCTCAGCCAGACGCAGCACCGGCGGCTCTTTGATCACTGCAGCTACCTGCCGGACAGCAGACGCCAGCACGGCATCTCCGTATTTTTTCCGGTCATCGGCAGACAGCAGCAGGGTATATCCGCCCTCCAGTTCCCCATCAAAGGCTTCATCTTTATACTCGTCACGGAGAAAGAGGACGGTATTCACCCGTTCCGCTACGGCATTGGCAGCCAGACCGGCCAGCAATTCCGTATAGGTTTCCGCCGGCAGCGCCAGAATCTCCGCTTCCGCACGACGGTACACTTCCGCCAGCAGACGGGCTTTTTCCGCCAGAATCACTTCCCGGCTTTTCATAGCCACGGCAGCGGCTGTACGGGAGGCAATGGCGGCTTCTTCCTTTTCGGTCTGCAGGAGCGCTTTTTTATCTGCTTCTGCGATGATCCGGTCTGTCTCTTTCTTCATGGCATCGACACGCGCTTCGGTCTCCTTTTGGAGTTCATCGATCCGGCAGCGTGTATTTTCGTCAATTTTTCCCAGAATCTTATCGAGATTGTTCATCTGTGTCTCTCCTTCCGCGCTTTCCTCAGTCTTCCGGCATCAGAAGAACAGGATGGGCAGGAGGGAAATCAGCAGAGCGAAAATAGCGTAGGTTTCTACCAGAGCGGCAGAGGTGATGGCCTTACCCACTTCACCGGGTCTCTTGGCGATCAGCTGAATACCGGCAGCGGCAACACGGCCCTGGTGAATACCGGAAATCAGACCTACAAATGCAATAGGGAAAGATGCCATCAGGAAATAGGAGCCTTCGGCGATGGTCAGATCCAGAGGGGTACCCAGAATACCGATCTTATACAGAATCAGGAAGGCAGCAACCAGACCATAGATCCCCTGGGTGCCCGGCAGAGCGTTCAGCAGAAGTGCTTTTCCGAATTTGGACGGATCTTCACAGAGCATACCGGAGGCTGCTTCCCCCACGATTCCTACACCTTTTGCACTGCCGATTCCGGCAAAGGTAGCTGCAATGGCCGCACCCAGCAGTGCCAGGTTCTGGCCGGTAAGAAACTGATTCAGAAATTCTGCAAATGTCATTTTTGTATCTCCTTTTGTTTGTATTACAGTATGCGGATCCGCCTTATTTCAGACGGATATATTTGGTATGGGGCGTCAGCGGTGTGAAAGGACTGCCGCCGTCCTCATAAAACTTTCCGAAAAATTCAATATACTGGAGCCGGGAGGTATGCACGAAGGCCCCCAGAAGGTTGACTGCCAGATTCATGGCATGACCGATGGTGCCCACAATCAGCAGCATAAGCACACCGATCACGGTGGGTCCGGCCATGGTACCGATGATGTTGAACACACTGGCAATTACCGCAGACGCCAGCCCCAGCGACAGAATCCGGGAATAGGACAGCAGGTCGGAAACATAGTTCACGATGCCGTACAGACTGCCCACGCCCTTGACAATCTTCATGATGGGATTCTTTTCATGCCGTCCCTGGGTACAGATCAGCATCAGTACACCCACCCCCACAACAGCCAGTCCCGGGTAGAGCCACAGGAATGCGATACCGGCACCCAGGAAAATAAGCATCCAGCTGCCCGCATCGCAGACCGCCGCTGTTTTGTCTCCCTTCCGCCACAGTACATAAAACTGTACAGCCAGACCGGTAAACAGATGAATGGCACCCACAGCAATGGAAACCACCAGGAACAGCATGGGATCGTTCAGCGGGTTGAACCAGAGAGACAGATCCATCTCCTCCGTCCGGCCGCCGAAGTTCTGTGCAATAGCCTGGGGCAGATCCCCGAAATAACCGCCGAACAGAGCGCCCATCACCACCATGGCCACACCGCACATGGCAAACATATTCAAAAATTTCCGCAGGGAGCCTGTGGGCTGCATGAACCGCACCGCCAGCAGGCACGCCAGCGTCAGAAGAATCCCGTATCCCACATCGGCAAACATCAGACCAAAAATGGGGATATAGAAGAAACTCATGATGAATGTAGGGTCAAATGAACCGTATGCCGGCATGGAATACAGCGCCACCACCGGCTCAAACTGCGCCGCCATTGCGTTGTTTTCCAGCAGCACCGGCACATCATCTTCCGGTTCCGGTTCCGTGAACTGATAGGCATCGCCCCGTTCTTCCAGCAGCGCCGTTACCTTTTCTTCCATCTTTACAGGAACCCATCCGGTGAGCACTGCTGTATGCCGGGTATATGCCAGCTTATCGGCGGCTTCCCTGCGTGCGGCTATGGTGGTCAGCTTATCATGGTATTCTTCCAGCATCGGCTGATTTTCCGCCAGCGTTTCCGCTTCTTTCCGGAGACTGTCCTGCTCCTCGGTCAGTGCCGCTTCTCTGCCGGCGATGGTGTGCAGTCTTCCCGCCGCACCGCCTTCCGCAGAAGCTGCCCGGCATGGGGTGATCACAAACCCGTACCGGTTCAGCACTTCGGAAACAGCCGTCCAGTCTTCCTGCCACGCCGTTACCGCAATGGCACAGTGTGAGATTT
>SVSN01000078.1 GCA_015064285.1 Oscillospiraceae bacterium
ACTATGACCTGTCCATCATGAAGGACAAGCAGACCTTATTCGATATCACTACCAATATCCTGAACCGGATCAAAGAGGTTCTGGAGAGCGAAAAGCCCGATGTGGTTCTGGTACACGGCGACACCTCTACCACCTTTGTGACTGCCCTTGCCTGCTTCTATCTGCAGATTCCCGTGGGCCACGTGGAAGCCGGATTGCGGACATACAATCTCTACAGTCCCTATCCGGAAGAATTCAACAGGCAGGCGGTTTCCATCATCTCAAAGTATAACTTCTCCCCCACCCAGCTGTCCCATGACAATCTGGTGAAGGAAGGAAAAGATCCCGCCTCCATCTACATCACCGGCAATACCGCCATTGATGCGCTGAAAACCACCGTCAGAGAAGACTACAGCCATCCCCAGCTGGACTGGGCAGAGGGTTCCCGGCTGATCATGATCACCGCCCACCGCAGAGAAAATCTGGGCGAGCCCATGCACGCCATGTTCCGTGCCATCCGCCGGGTCATGGACGAGCATCCCGACGTCAAGGCCATCTACCCCATCCACATGAATCCGGTGGTCAGAGAAGCCGCCGTGGCAGAGCTTGGGGACTGCGACCGGATCCGGATCATCGAGCCGCTGGAAGTGCTGGATTTCCACAATTTCCTGGCACGTTCCTACATGATCCTCACTGACTCCGGCGGCATTCAGGAGGAAGCACCTTCTCTTGGCAAGCCTGTACTGGTCATGCGGGACACCACCGAACGGCCGGAAGGAATTGCCGCCGGTACGCTGAAGCTGGTGGGCACCGACGAGCAGGTGATCTACGACAACTTCACCCTGCTGCTGGATGACATGACCGCTTATGATAAAATGGCTACGGCCTCCAACCCCTACGGCGACGGTCTGGCCTGCGCACGGATCGCGGATATTCTGGAATTCGGGAAGACAGAAAGATAAAACAGCAAGGACTGTTACTCCATCATCAGGAGTACAGTCCTTTTTCTATGGGTTATTCGCCCCGCTCAAAGGCTTCTGCATCGGCAAGGATTGTCTTAAAACGTTCGGTTTCACGGATGGGGTCGAAGGCTTTCCATGCAAGGATAGGAGTGATCCTTTCCTGTACAGGGTATGTTTCCTTAGAATAATGCAGTTCTCTTCCGTAGAAATATGGCAGTTTCGTGGCGGTTATCACATTATAATTTTTCGCTATCATACGCTCATGACGCACCAGTTTTTCCAGCCAATCCATCGCTTCATCGGGACGATTCAGACGCATACAGGCAAGGGCACACCTTTCATGATGCAGCCCCAGACAGAAAGGCATTTCATCCTCCCGTTCTCCCACCATAAGATCATAAAAACCCGGATAAAGCCGATGGCAGGTATATGCTTCTTCGAATTTGCCCTCTATCTCCCATGCACACCCAATATTATATAACTGACCCTGAAGGTATTCAAGTGCTTTATAAATATTCTCTGCACTTTGTTTGCGGCTTTCTTCCTTTCTGTCAAGAAGATGATAAGCCAGTGCCTGCCAGTCGCCGCCTTCTTCATACGGGTCGAAGACCGTTATTTTCTCTGCGTGTTCCAGCATTTTTACATAATTATCCTTATCGCGGTATAGTACCGCCAGCCATTTATTTGCGGAATTGAGATACCGGCTGTCTGTACAGTGATTCAGAATCACATTTGCCTGACGGATACACGCACTTTCCCATCTTTGGATTTCCTCCTTTTTATCTTTCATCTCATCGCTGTACTTATACTCAGTCAGCAGACAGCAGATATTCCCCAGTGAGTATGCCAACAGCCGATAATGATTCGGATACACTTCCAACATTTTCTGCACATCGTCACAGCATTCTTTATAATACACCAGTCGGTTGCTGTCTTCCGGACGGTTGCAGATTTTACATTCTATTTCTCCTATAAATCTCTCCACTTCCGCATCCGCATCCTGATCCTGCATCCCGAACAACACATCCGTAGATACCCCGAACGCATTTGCCAGCGGAACGATCTGCGAGATATCCGGCATTCCTGTCCCGCTTTCCCATCGACTGACCGCCTGTGCCGTAATGTTCAGTTGCTCCGCCAGTTCTTCCTGCGTCAGATCCCGTTCCTTCCGCAGCTTTTTGATAATCTGTCCCATTGTCATAGGCAATTCCTCCATAAATCAATTCCGGTACCGTTGACAGCAGTATACCAGAAAATCTGCTGTCTGTAAAGCGATGCAAATCGAAGAACAATCCAACGGAGCATTGTTTTTACCAGCAAAAAAGCCCGGAAACCAGTCCGAGCTTTGTTAACTTATCTTCCGTAATAATCCGCAGAAGCCTTGTAGAACGCTTCAATATTCTCCAGCTTCGCCATGGCCGGCACATCACAGCCGGAGGACAGCAGGAAGTTCGGCTTGCCGCCCAGCTTTTCCAGCAGCTCCATGGTCACCTTATAGGTTTCCTCCGCAGTGGCACGGCTCAGAATGCCCACAGGGTCAATGTTGCCCATGAACATCACGTCGTCGGGAATCTGCTTTGCCAGTTCCGGCAGGTCAATGGCGTTGCCGAAATGGTATGCGTCCGCGTCCAGCGTCAGAATATCCTCCATCAGCGGAACCACATTGCCGCAGTTGTGATAGATCAGCGCAAAATCGTCGCTCCGGTGGTCGTCCAGAATCCGCTTTACATAGGGAATGGAGAACTGTGCGTTCAGCTGGGGAGAAAGCAGCCCGGCCGCCGGTTCCGCCATCACAATTCCGTCAGCCCCCGCTTCCTTCAGCAGACCGATGTAACCGGAAATGAACTGTGTACACTTTTCCAGTACTGCTTCCACCATTTCTTCATCAGTGTAGCAATAGATCATAATCTCGGTCATGTCCAGCAGCCGTCCCGCCAGAGAGAAAGGCCCGATAACCCCGGCCAGTACCGGACGATCGGTGATCCGTGCCTTGGCCTGACGAATAGCATCGGCAAACAGAGCCGTACGTCCTGCCCCAACTTCCGGCAGAACCAGATCTTCCGCTTCCTCAATGTCTGCAATCAGGGCTTTCGTTACGGTGGGCACTTCGATATCGGAGAATCGCACTGCTGCCCCGAACGCTTCCGCTTCCACAGACAGATCCATCATGCTGACGGCGGCAGAGCTGGGGGAGCATTCCGCCATGGCGCAGATCCCGTCCGCCTGCATTTTACTGTC
Source organism: Oscillospiraceae bacterium (assembly GCA_015064285.1). Lineage (GTDB taxonomy): Bacteria > Bacillota > Clostridia > Oscillospirales > CAG-272 > UMGS1696. The sequence continues at coordinate 3,180 of SVSN01000078.1, forward strand.
GGTCACCAGCTGTCCCACCGTGATCCCCAGCTTCTGCACACAGGGAAAAGAGATCAGCGGCATGGGCTTTTTGGTTTCCGGATTCCGCAGTGATTCAAACCATTCCTTCTTGTTCATAGATCTTACCTCTTTTTCATGGGCCGCCCCATTTTATTCCATTGTTTTCCAGATTTCCGCCAGTTCTTCCGGCTCCCGGATCACCTGCAGCAGATTCCGGCATTCGCCGCTCATGAGTCCGCCGGCAACAAAATCGTCCAGCAAGCGGATCAGCGCATCCCAGCAGCCCTCCGTGTTCAGCAGAACCACCGGCTTCTGGTGCCGGTTCAGCGTCCGCAGGGTGAAAATCTCAAAAAATTCGTCCATCGTGCCGATCCCCCCCGGCGCTACAATAAACATATCGCTTTTCTGTTCCAGCAGATCCTTCCGTTCCCGCATGGTTTCGGTCAGAATCAGCTCCGTGCAGTTTTCCTCCAGAATCCCCGGTGTATGGAAAAAGGTGGGCGCAATTCCGATCAGTTTTCCGCCTTCCGCCTGTACTCCGCGGGCAGACGCACCCATCACGCCGGTACATCCCGCACCGAACACCATGGTGTGCCCGGCTTTCGCAATCTGCTGCCCAAGCCGGTACGCACTGTCCAGATAGGCGGTCTTGATCGTATCACTGGATGCTCCGTAAACACAAATATGCATATAATTTTCCTCCTTCAAAAAAGTGGCTCCCCTCTATATTATACAGGAAAACCCGCAGTATGAAAAGAGGAAAACAAAAAATTCACAAAAGAAAAATGCGCCGCCCCAAAAGACAGCGCATATTCCTGTAATATTACTCAAAAACAGTTAGCTGTATCCAAACCATAAGCAGCCAGTCCCAGCCGTACTAACTGCCGGAGGCAGTGCGCACCCGTGGAATCGCTTCCTATTCAGCTGAAAGAATGCCGCAGATTGCCCGCGGGGCTCCCCGCATTATTCGGAGAGCATTTCGAACATGGCGTAGGTCTTGGCGAACTGTTCCTTCTTGATGGCGATTTCGGCTTCCATGGCAGCGATCTGGTCAGCGGAGTAGTTGTCCAGCATACCTTCCTTCAGGGTACCCTTGTACATCCGGTCCAGAACCTGGGTGTAACGGATATCGGCAGAAGTGATTTCTCCGTTCTTTTCGATTACGATCAGGTCGCTCTTGCCGTCCAGCAGCAGATCAACAGCGTAAGCACCCATCTTGGTAGCCAGCAGACGGTCGCCCAGAGTGGGAGTGCCGCCGCGTACAATGTGTGCCATACGGCAGAACTTGGTTTCTACCCACAGTCTGTCGTCGTCTTCTTCGATGGCCAGTGCCTTGGTGGTGCTGTCGATACGTTTCTTCAGTGCTTCGCCCAGTTCCGGGAAAGCTTCGGATACGATGATCAGGAAGCTTCTCTTGCCGGCTCTGCGCAGACGGATGATCTTTTCCACACAGGCGTCTTCGTCAAAGGGGCATTCGGGAATCACACAGTCCACAGCACCGGAAGCGATGGCGGTGTTCAGAGTGATGTCGCCGGCGCCGCGGCCCATAACTTCCACGATGTTGCAGCGTGCGTGGGATTCGCAGGTGTCACGAAGACGGTCTACATTTTCCACAACGGTCTGCATAGCGGTATCAAAGCCGATGGTGTTGTCGGTAGCGGTAATGTCATTGTCAATGGTGCCGGGCACACCGATGGTGGGGATGCCTCTGATGGACAGGTCGGTAGCACCACGGAAGGTACCGTCACCGCCGATAGCAATCACACCGTCGATTCCATGCTTCTTCAGGGTCTCGATGGCCTTCTGCATACCTTCTTCTTCCTTGAACTTTTCACAACGGTCGGAGTACAGGAAAGTACCGGACAGCTGGATCTTGTTCGAAACATCCAGAGAAGTCAGGGGAACCAGTTCATCATACAGCAGACCTCTGTAGCCGCCCTTAACACCCATCACTTCCACGCCCTTTGCCAGAGCTGCACGGGTAACCGCACGAACAGCCGCACTCATGCCGGGTGCGTCGCCGCCGGAGGTCAGTACTGCAATTTTTCTGAATTTCTGTGCCATAATTGTATCCTTTCTACGCCCTTCATGGCGTATGGAATAGTAAATAGTATACTCTATTATTCTAATACAAAACCCCGGAAAAATCAAGACCGCAAGGCAACATTTTCCGGGGTTTTATGACATTATTTTACTGTACTTCCGTATGTACGGACTTAATTGCTGCTTTCCAGAGTAGCACGCATTTCACGGAACTGCTCTTCCAGCTTGACAAAGAATGCTTCAACGCTTTCCTTGTGTGCCGCATACAGGGAGGTGATCCCCTGCTGTCCCAGTTTATGACAGAACAGCTGCTGCAGTTCGCTGTAGAATCCGTCAAGACCTACGCAGACCGCGGCATCAATGGTGATGGTATCAAAGATCATGTCAACGATACGGGCGGAGGCTTCGTCTCTGGTGTTCTTCAGACAAATGACATCTTCATAAATAACAGGACGTACCTTCTCGTATCCGTAAGCCGCCATGGCATCGATCAGCACACCGGTCATGGCCAGGGTGTCGCCCACATTGGTCACCGGCACATACGGTACGGAAACCACCCAAGGCTGGGCGTAGCTGATGTAGTTTTCCTGCATTTCGGATTCCTTGGGCATGGGCAGAATCCCGAAATCGTATTCGTATTCCCGGAATACAGGCAGTACAAAGGTACAGGGATTAGCAAAGAGAAGCTGTCCTGCTTCCAGCATGGGATCATAGTCAAACTCGCTTCTGCCTTCCCAGAAAATGCCTTCTTTCTGCATCTGATCGCATAGCCACTGGATCCGGGTGATCAGGTTTTCATCGTCCAGCATACATTTCAGGGACCCGTTCACATTTTCCACATAGTGATAACCGCAGCCCATCAGGAAGGATTCCGGTGTCAGAACTTCGTAACCGAGCCCCATCTGGTCGTTCAGATCCAGAGTGCCGTTCCCGTCCAGATCCCGGTAGGACTGCAGTGCCATGCTCATCATCTTTTCGATGGTCCATGTGCCTTCCTGTACCAGCGTATAGGGATCCTCCAGGTTCATATCTTCCACGATATCCCGGTTGAACATCAACACATAGGCAGAACCGTAATACCGGGGAGAAATGGGGCCGGCGGGGAAATAAAAGCTGTCTGCAATAGTCAGCGCTTCGGTGATCTCGGAAGCCCAGTATGGTTTGTCGAGCTGAATCCCTTCCACCATATCCACCGGATATACGCCGCCCTTGATTACGATGTTGTAGCCCTGCCATGCGATATCGCTGTAGAACATATCACAGGCCGCATCCCCTGCCTGAATGTTGGCAATGACCTTACCGGGGTCGATGTTGCCGGGCTCGATGATTTCATCAAACTTTACATTGTAGTAATTTTCCAGATATGCCGTTCTTTCAAACAGAATATCGTTGGCCGGTTCCCCTGTGGTTTCTCCTATAGAGAACTGCAGCGTCGTTGCGTATTCGTGACCGTTCAGACTGTTGGCACCGTGCACCCGGAAGGTTGCCCCTGCATAATCCGCTGCGGGCAGTGCATCGATATAGCTGATTTCCTCTGTTTCCTGTACGGTTTCGGTGACAGCCCCCGTATCGGCAGAGGTTTCCGCAGTATCGGCTTCATTGCCGCAGGAGAACAGCGTCCCGGTCAGCATAGCTGCCAGAAGCAGAAGAGATATATAACGTTTCATGGTAAATTCCTTTCCTTATTATATTACGAAAAATATATTATTTTAAGTATACTCCAGCAGATTAAAAAATGCAAGAGCCATAGTTTATAGGTTTTTTCTGTCGTTTCTGGGAAAATTACTGCAAATTCACATACTTTTCCTTCACCGCAGTTTTTTGGACAGATACAGTGCCAGAGAATCATCGTTCCGGCATTCTCCGTAGGGTTCGCAAACCGCTTCCCCGTACCAGACACCGCTTCCGTCCGGGATATACCCCCGTTTTATGTACATCCGCTGGGCACTGCCGTAGCCGCTGTGCAGTCCTACGCCCAGATATACCGTGTCCGCATACTGTCCGGCAATGGCTTCCGCCGTGTCCATCAGTGCGCTGCCAATCCCATGATGCCGGTATTTTTCCAGCACACCGAAATCCACGATCTCCGGCAGCCCCTGTCCCCCGAAAGCACCCCATGGCGAATCCGGGTACACATTGATATACCCCACAGCCTGTCCGTCATATTCTGCCGCCAGTACGACAGCACCATATTCCGTCCGGTGCCGCAGCCGCATTTCATATTTCTCCGCCGAGGCATTCTTCCAGCCCTGTTCAATCTCTCCCTGCACAATCTGCGGGATATCCGCCGGTTCCATGTCCCGGATGACGAGAAGTCCCTTCTCTAAATAAACCATATTTTTCTCCCCAACCAGAAGTACCCCCGGCTTTCCGAGGGTATACTTCTGATATCTTATCTTTTACGCGCGAACAACTTCCACACCTTCGGGGGCGATGATTTCCGCGCCGTCCTTGGTGATGGAAACTTCAATGATCCCGTAGGGTGTGGGGTAGGTACCCTTTACCCATTCCAGACCGCCCAGATTGGGAGCGAACAGGATCTTCTTGCAGCCGGGTTCCAGTACGTGGATACCCATAATGTACTTGGACAGGAAGGGTGCGGGACCGGATGCCCAGCCGTGGCACAGGCTGTGACGGAGGTTCTTGTAACAGAATGCACCGAAGTCACCGTGGATATCGTCCTTGCCTTCGGGAACCACATCGGTGATGGGAGCCGCATTGTCCGCCCAGTGGATATCAAAGTCTTCCCAGAAGGTGGTAGCACCCATTTCGATCATCTTGCCCCAGTATTCTTTCATGATTTCGATACCGGCCTTGTATTCACCGGCTTCACCGATGGCGCACAGGGTGAAGTAACCAAGGAAGGTGGACAGGCCTTCGGCACCGCCTACGGAAATCACATCGTCAAAGGTCTTCTTGGCATCGCAGATACCGCTTTCCACCAGCACTGCCGCTGCCTGCTTGGAACCGTCTTTGATTTCCGGTACATACTTCTTTGTCCGTTCAGCCGCATCATAGAACCTGTTGGCCAGTTCGCTCTCGCCCAGGGTTTCCATGATCTGACCGCCGGTGCGGAATGCCAGGCAGGCAAGGCCCTGCGTACCGGCGAAACGCTGTTCAGGATGATCCTGAGTAGGCCAGTCGAACAGACCGCCGTCCAGCGGAGGAATGATCCGTCCGTCTTCGCCGATGTAGTCCAGATACCGGGTCAGCATTTCAGCGATGTAGTCCTTCTGTTCCTTCAGATAATCATAGTCGCCGGTAGCCATGTACCATGCGTGATGGCACAGCATCCACCACAGGTTATACTGGGGAATCCCGTTCATGCTGTCGGTGGTGGGGGTAATGGACTTCACCAGATCCAGAGACTTGGTGATTACTTCATTGGGACCAAACACGGACAGAATGGTGGCAACTTCGGTGTTCATATCCCCTGCCCATACCAGACGGTCACGCTTGATGCCGTCCCACAGATACCGCTGCATATTCAGATGTGCGGTATAGGCGGCGGTATCGAAAATAGTGTTTACCATGGCATCGTTGCACACAAAGGTACCCTTGTATTCCAGATCCCGCCAGATCAGGGTAGCGGCGATGCAGCGGATGTCGGCAAAGGTATCGGGAGAAAGCAGTTCCACATAGGCAAACCGGAACCCGCTTTCGTTGGTTTCGTTGGAGCTCCAGAAACCGCTGGTATATTCCATATCACGGGTGGCATGGTCGTTGGTAGTACCCTTTTCTCCGAAAGGTGTCAGCGCTTCGGAAACGCTTTCACCCAGACGGATGCGATACTTGACAGTGGGCTGACCCAGACTGCGGAAGGACACCATGCAGGTACCGTGGAGTTCTCTGCCAAAGTCCACCAGTACAGCGGCGTTTTCCGTAGCCCCCCGGTTGTCCAGAATACACTGATCCGTGAAATTATAAATAGCAACCTGTGCGGGCTTTACTTCCGTCAGGTACTGACTGCCGGTTACATTCCCTTTGGTCAGCACAACACGGTTGGGGTAGAGCACCCGTCTCTGCCGCTCGTCGTCAATCCCGATCAGACCGAATTTTTCGTCAACTTTCATTTTATATCCTCCTGTACCGCAGTTCGGCGTGCAGTATTTTCGTAGTACAGGTTTATTATAGCATAGAAAACCCGAATGGGCAATACTTCTTTCACAAAAAACACCTTGACTTTCCCTGCCGGATAGGGTATCATGTTACCAACAATACTACTGTATATAAAATTGAAAGGAACTACATGATGCTACGTGATCTTGTGCTGCAGAACCGCAGCTATCGTACCTTTGACGAAAGTGACCCTGTAACCCGGGAAATGTTGCTGGAATGGGTGGACAATGCCCGTCTGACCCCCTCCGCTGTCAATGCCCAGCCCCTGAAATACCGCCTTGTGGACACAAAAGAAGGGGTGGAAAAGGTACTGCCGCATACCGCGTGGGCCGGTGCGCTGAAGAATATCACCCTGCCGCCGGAAGGCAAGCACCCCACCGCTTTTGTGGTGATCTGCCACGATACCACCGTCCGGGAAAACCCCGCCTCCTCCGAAAAGGATGTAGGAATTGCTGCCATGACCCTGTTGCTGTCCGCCACGGAAGCGGGCTATGGCGGATGCATGATCGGTGCTTTCAACCGGGATCGTGTGGGCGAAGTGCTGCGGATTCCCGAAAAGTACGTACCGGTGCTGCTGGTGGCACTGGGGAAGCCGGATGAGCTTGTTTTCCTCACTGAACCCAAAGATAAAGATAATGTAATCTACTACCGGGACGACCATAACCTCCACTTCGTGCCCAAGCGGAAGCTGGAAGACATCCTGATCGACTGAGCCGGGGATGTACATTGCCGTTTGTGTCCTGCTCATAACAGGATTTGTGTTCCTCAGTTTTCTCCATCTTCACCGGAAAGCACACTGGCTGACTGCTGCAGAAGGAATTCTCTGTGGCGCGGGAGCGTTTCTGATGGTGCTGGTCTTTTCCATCCTTTCTCTGGCCCTCCGTGAACAGAGTGCAGATCTGGCTGCGTGGGCGCGGGACACCGTTTCCACTTATCTGCGGTACGCTATGCCAGCCCTCGGTGTCTTTTTCTCTCTGACTTTTTTCTGTGCCCTGTCGCCGCTCTGGGACAAAAAATACCGGTCTCCTTTGTGGATCCGGATCCGTTCCCTGTGTTCCCTCGCCTGTTCGGTGATTCTGCTGGCACTGGCCGGTTTTTTCGGGGCCCTCTCAGCAGCGGAAGCGATCCCGCTGGAAGGATACATCAAAGCACTCGGTATCGGCAGCGCTCTTCTGCTCCGGGGCATGTATCTGGCGGAAGCGCTCTGGCAGAAAAAGGTTCTGTAGGCTGCCGGGATTTTCTATACTGTTTTTTCATGTGACAGCAGGGTGTTTTTTCTGCGTCTTCCAGCCGATAAATGGCTGAAAATCCACAATCCCCGCCGGAGATACTTGCATTTTCCAAGGGATTGTGGTACAATATAGCAAAATGGCAGTTTCTCTGCCGCTGCCGTGTTTTCCGCGGCAAATCCAAGTAAGGAAAGGGATTTTCTTCATGAACAGAACCCGCCGCATCTGCTGGCTTCTGACCATTTGTTTCGTAGTTTCTCTGCTTATCCCCTGTGCCGTTCTGCCGGTATCTGCCGCCTCCGGTGGTGTAACCATCACAGAAACGGTCAACATCGCACAGGCCAACAAGAATATGGAAGGCCACGGCTATTCCTGGGCCAACCGTTACGACATCCTGACTCTGGACGGTATCCATCTGGACACCACCTCCGCTTACGGTCTCCGTCTGCCCAAGAACTGCACCGTCATTCTGAAGGGCGACAACTACATCAAGGCCGACAAGTACGCTCTGTCCTGTGCCGGTACCGTTGTGTTCAAGGGTGACGGTTCCCTGACGCTGGAAGCCGGGGAAATCGGTATGTATCTGTATTCCGAAGACGGCACCCAGAAGATTCGTCTGCTGGATGGCAAGTACACCATCCACGCCGGTGAATACGGTGTATATTCCATCGCTTCCGACTTCTCCTTCGTGGACGGTTCCATGGATATCACTGTGGACAACACCGATGGCGCCGCAGTTTCCGGCCGTATCGTGAACCTGCTGGGTGGTTCCTTTAAGGCAAACAATGCGGTGGAAGCATCCCATATGCTGATTGTGGACGGTCTGGATGTGGATGTAACCGCTTCCCGTCCCGCTTTTGCTGCCAAGTCCCTGACCGTGGAAGATATCGCTCTGACCTCCGGCGGCTCTGCCATCGAAGCCTATGCCGACCAGAATCAGGTAAGCGGCAAGTCCACCGCCAAGGAAACCCGCTCCTCCGTCATTTTCGGTGAAAACGTGCCCGGTGCCATTGACTATATCTGTCTGGTAATCGCCATTGCCGGTATCGCCGCAGCCATCGTCGGCCCCGTTCTGCACAATAAAAAGAAGAAAGCCGCCCTGCTGGCCCGTCTGGAACAGGAAAACCCGGACGCCGCCGCTGTGCTCAAGAGATAAGAATATGACTGAATCGATCCGTAACAGGCTGATCGAAATGCTGCGCCCCGCTGAAAGAATCGTTTTCTTCGGCGGGGCCGGTGTTTCTACGGAAAGCGGGATCCCGGATTTTCGTTCCAAAGACGGTCTGTACAGCCAGAAATACGATGTACCGCCGGAAACCATGCTCTCCCACAGCTATTTCATCCGCCATCCGGAGGAGTTCTACCGCTTCTACCGGGAGAAGATGAACGTATTATGGGCCAGACCCAACACCGCACATGAAACCCTGGCAGAATGGGAAGCGGAAGGACGTCTTTCTGCTGTGGTGACACAGAACATTGACGGTCTTCATCAGGCCGCCGGTTCCCGGAATGTGTTTGAGCTCCACGGCTCCACCCACCGGAATTACTGTATGAAATGCGGGAAGCACTACGGTCCGGAAGCCATTTTCGGTTCCGATGAGCCGGTACCCCACTGCAGCTGCGGCGGTATTATAAGACCGGATGTGGTCCTGTATGAAGAAGGCCTGGACGATGCTACCATAAGGGGGGCTGTCCGTGCCATCATGGAAGCCGATGTAATGATCGTCGCCGGTACATCCCTGACCGTCTACCCGGCAGCAGGGCTTCTGCGCTACTATGGCGGTGATTCTCTGATTCTGATCAACCGGGACGAAACTGCCATGGATGACCATGCCGCCCTGTGCATCCGCGAACCCGTTGGGCAGGTGCTGGGGGAAGCAAGAGATAAGATGTAAGATGTGAGAAGTATGCATATAAAGAACGGTTTACAAAGGAAAGCTTCCTTCGAAACCGTTCTTTTTTGTATCATGTATTCTACAAAAAATATATTACTTCTTGCTTCTTATTCCTTACTTCTTACATTTCCAAAACCGCGCCTACCGGGTAGTGGTCGGACATGGTCACGCCGTTTTCGTCGGCATCGGTAACTTTGATGGAAGAACCGGTGCTTTCCAGAGTGGAGAACACGTAATCAATCTTGATGTGGGTCTTTTCCGGGTCGAAATTGTGGAAGGAAAAGTCCATATCGGCGGTTTTGTCTGCCAGAGGCGCATTCAGGCCGGTAAAGTTCACAATGGACTTGTACACCACATTGTCCGGGGTTACGTTCATGTCCCCGGTCAGAATCACGGGCATGGGCCAGGTCTGGTAGTCGGACGCCATCCGGTTCAGGATCATGGTGATCCCCTGTGCCTGAGCGATCTGGCCTACATGGTCAAGATGGGTGTTGTAGTGGCGGAAAAGCATACCGTCTTCCTTGCGCCGCAGGGTAACAACGGTGCAGATTCTGGGGCAGCTGCTCTGGTCGGTAGCAAAACGGGTACCGGGGATATGGGGTGTGTCGGACAGCCAGAAGGTATCCAGATTCACCAGATCAAACTTGTCCTTCTTAAACATGACCACATTGCTTTCCCCCTGCAGATCCCTGTCACGGCCGATACCGCACACCTGATAATCGGTGAAAGTATCCATCAGCCACTGACGCTGGGCAGGCATGGTTTCCTGAAACCCTACAATGTCAGCGTCATAGGCGGGGAACTTCTTTTTGATCAGCTCCCGGCGGATGGCAAAACATCTGGGATTGCCGGAAGAAGCACCACCGTCTGCTCTGCCGTCTGTCCAGATATTGAACGAAAATACTCGAATACTGCTCATATGAATCCTCCTGATGGGAAATATCAGCCCTTCCGGCTGCCTGTTTTTTATCAGTTGTATTATACCATAGATCCTGCTTTTTGACAATACTCTTTGTCAATTTTGCAAAACTCACCGTATCACTAAATTCATATTTTCCTTATAACAATAAGTATCCCCCGGCCAAGCCGGGGGTTTTACATTTACCGGGCATAGCCCTATTCTACTAGCAGCGCCTAAAAGGCGCATATACGACTACCACTTGCGAAAGGCAATTTACCTGCTACCCGTG
>SVSN01000007.1 GCA_015064285.1 Oscillospiraceae bacterium
TAGGTATTCGCCAACACGAAACGACGGAGGTTAGACAAGGTTCTAACCTCTCGTTCGTTTTGGGATAATTCAGAGGAAAGCATACCGGCGTTTAACAGCAGATATTACGCTAAGGTATTCTCACAAAATATAGAGCATACCTCGGAATTTGCGAAGCAAATTCGCAGCGTTTATCAGCCGACAGAACGCTTTGGTATTCTCACAAAGTATAGAGCGTACCTCGGAATTTGCGAAGCAAATTCATAGCGTTTATCAGCTGACAGAACGCTTTGGTATTCTCACAAAGTATAGAGCGTACCTCGGAATTTGCGAAGCAAATTCATAGCGTTTATCAGCTGACAGAACGCTTTGGTATTCTCACAAAGTATAGAGCGTACCTCGGAATTTGCGAAGCAAATTCATAGCGTTTATCAGCTGACAGAACGCTTTGGTATTCTCCCCATAAACGCGGTCCTCCATAGCTCAGTCGGTAGAGCACCTGACTGTTAATCAGGGTGTCACTGGTTCGAGTCCAGTTGGGGGAGTGAATTAAGCCTCACGGAATTTCTTCCGTGGGGTTTTTTCTTGCTCATACGAAGCTGACTCTGCTGCCGGGTGTCACTGATTCAAGACCAGCCGCCATAGGCGAGGGGAGTGATTAGACCTTTGCAGTTTTTCAAGGTTTTTTCTTTTATGAAAAATTACAGCTTTGTACATTTTTATCTAAACAAAAAGAAATTTCATTGACGAATCAAGGCAGATATGCTATACTGAAACTAAATAAAAGTGAAACTAAAGTTTCTGAAATTGAGGGAGGGTATGCTTTGAAAATTTTATATCTTGGGAACAGCATTACACTGCATGGTATCAGTCATAGCATTGGATGGCATGGTGAATGGGGGATGGCGGCATCGGCGGCGGAAAAGGACTATGTCCACTGCCTGAACCGGATGATCGAAGAAAAAGAATCGGTTTCCGTGGAATATAAGGTGCGCAATGTGGCGGATTTTGAAAGAATGCCGGATACTTTTGATCTGGAAACGCTGGCGGAACTGCGGGACTGGGCGCCGGATGTGCTGGTTCTGCGGATCTGCGAAAATACGCCGGAAGATAAGGTGGAGGCGTTCGGTGAGGCCTATCTGCGGCTGATCCGGTATTTCCAGATTCCGAATATCAAGATTTATGCGGTAGGGGCTTTCTGGAAGCATGAGCGGAAGGAGGAATGCATCCGCCGGGCAGGGGCGCTGCTGGGTGTGACCTATGTTTCTCTGGAACATCTGCATTCGGAGGCATACCAGGCCATCGGTCTTTTTGAGCATTCCGGTGTAGCGGCACATCCTTCCGATAAGGGAATGAAAGCCATTGCAGACGCCATTTTTGACGCCATGCGGAAAACCCGAACCAATGCATGGTTCTATCCCTTTGTAAAGCCGGAACCTTCTTCCACAAGATACCGGGTACAGGTTGGTGAAATCGATGTTCCCTGCTATGTCTGCCGGGTATCAGCCATGCCGTTTAACCGGGTATGGCCGGGCAGTCAGCGGCCTCTGGATCAGACGGAGATGGCATATTTTGTGAACTTTGCTTCTGCCGTGCCCCAGGAGATCACCGTAACCATGAGCCGGGATTTCAGTGAGGCTGTGATCAGGCCTCTGTCCAAAAATATTCCGTTGAAAATTGACGGACGGAAGATCACCTTTACGCTGAAAGACGCAGGACAGTATTCTCTGGAAATAGACGGACGACACGGGAATCTGCACATTTTCATGGATCCGCTGGAAACAGATCCCGCGGCACTGGAAAAGGACAGAGAAAGACAGAAAAACGCCACATATTATTTTGCTCCCGGGATCCATGAAGCGGGGATGATTACCCTGCGGGAAGGCGAGAGCCTGTACATTGCCGAAGGAGCAGTGGTGCATGGAATGGTTACCGCTGTGGACTGCGGAAACATCGGTATCTACGGTCACGGTATTCTGGATCAGTCGAGATACGAACGGAACACCTACCAGAGCGGCATCATCCGCATGACCCGGTGCCGGAATATTGAGATCGAGGGGATCATACTCAGAGATTCCAGCGCCTGGACCATGACGCTGCTCAACTGTGACGGCGTGGAATGCCGGAACCTGAAAGCCATCGGTATGTGGCGGTACAATGCGGATGGCTTCGATTTCTGCAACTGCCGGAATGTGCATGTGACAGACTGCTTCCTGCGGAATTTTGACGATGTGATCGTACTCAAAGGCCTGCGCACCGGCGAACCGTCCGCAGAACTGTGGAATCTGGAAAATATTCTGGTGGAAAACTGTGTTCTCTGGTGTGACTGGGGCGGAGCGCTGGAAATCGGTGCGGAAACCGTGGCGGACGAATATAAGAACATCACGTTCCGGAATATCGATATCATCCGGAACGACTCCGGGGCACTTCGGATCCAGAGCGGTGACCGGGCGGAAGTCCATGATGTACTGTATGAGGATATCCGGGTGGAATACTCCGGATACGACAGAGCGTCCGTGTACCAGCAAAGCGACGATATGGTGTACGCACCGCCGGAAGAATACTATGTGCCGGATGCGATCCGTGTATGGATGTACTGCAATATGTGGACAAAGGACGGCATTCTGGGGCACGTACACGATATTACCTATAAAAATATTCAGGTGTTCACCGAACCGGGAATGTCTGCGCCTGCCTGCAGCTTTTTCGGGGCGGACGGAGAGCACAGGGTGGAAAATGTGACCATTGACGGATTTTATGTAAACGGTATATCCGCTGTACCGGATGTGAATACCAACGAATTTGCCGGACAACCGGATGTGAAATAAGGAGATGGTGAGAATATGACTTTTGATGTAAATCATCCGGTGCTGTTCGGTCTTGTTGCCGTAATCATCGCCGCAGTGCTGGGACAATCTGTGTTTTTTCTGGTGAAAGCCTGGAAAAGAGGACGGGAAATCGGTATGGATCCGGCAAAGCTGCGCCGAATTGCGGTAACTGCCGCCGTGTTCACCATAGCTCCCGCTGTGGCGATTGTGATCAGTGTGATTACGCTGGCAAAAGACCTGGGCGTAGCGCTGCCCTGGTTCCGGCTCAGTGTGGTAGGTTCGCTGTCCTATGAAACCATTGCGGCGGCCAATGCGGAAAGCGCCATGGGTCTGACCTTCGGGCAGGTAAGCGCGCTGACTGCCTCTCAGTACGTGACCATTGTTGCTGTAATGACCCTGTCCATTATGGTGGGGATCTGGCTGGTGCCGGTACTGGCGAAGCGGATGCAGAAAGGCATGGTGTCTCTGGAAAAGAGAGACAAAAAATGGGCGGATATTTTTCAGTCCGCCATGTTCATCGGTATGATCGCCGCTTTTGTGGGGTATGTATTCTGTGATGTATCCACGATTTTCCACGGATCTGCCGTTGGGCTGATTCCGGTGTGCGTTATGGCAGTATCCGCCCTTGTAATGTGCCTGTCCGGGGTACTGGTGAAGGTGACAAAAGCCCGCTGGATTTCCGATTACGCTTTGCCGGTGAGTCTGATCGTTGGCATGGCAAGCGCCATTCCGATTACCGCATGGCTGAGCTGAGGAGGAGAAAATATGAAAAAATACGATACCTATATGGATAAAGTACATCACTGGGGCACGGTATGGAATCTTTCCATGATGGTGATTCTGCTGGCTTTCCCGGCGGTGGTGGGGATTCTGTTCGGCGCCGCACCGGATCTGCAGGGGCTTGTGATGGGTCTTGTTGCCACGGCACCCATGTACTGGGCGGTGGGCGTGATTGAAACCATTACCTATATTCCCATGCTGGGAGCGGGCGGTTCCTATCTGTCTTTCGTGACCGGGAATATCTCCAATCTGAAGCTGCCCTGTGCGCTGAATGCGCTGGAACAGGCGGGCGTGAAAGCCGGTTCCGATGAAGGGGAAGTAGTTTCTACCATCGCGATTGCCGTTTCCAGTATCGTAACCACGCTGATCATCATTCTGGGCGTGATCCTGATTGTACCGCTGTCCCCGATCCTCAATGCACCTGTACTGGAGCCTGCCTTTGCGCAGATTCTGCCGGCACTGTTCGGCGGACTGGGCGTGGTGTTCGTTTCCCGGAACTGGAAGATCGCCATTGCGCCTGTTTCCCTGATGCTGGTGCTGTTTATCGCCGTGCCTGCCCTGAATGCCGGAACGGTGGGGATTATGGTGCCGGTCAGTGTGCTGTTTACCCTTGGGGTGAGCCGGATTCTGTATAAGAAAGGGTGGCTGTGATGGTGGTTTATATCATTCTGGGACTTCTCGCCCTTCTTGTGGCAGTCATTCTCATCCGTACTGCCCTGTTCCGCCCGAAAACGATGCCTGTTGCGGAAAGCGAACCGGTAACCTTTGACAGAGAGGCGGCTGTGGATGCTCTGCAGGCGCTGGTACAGTGCAGAACCGTTTCCTATTACGATCATGCACTGGAGGATGACGGGGAATTTGAAAAGCTGATCGGAATGCTGCCCCGGCTGTATCCGGCAGTGTGGGAAACCTGCAAACTGACCCGTCTGCCCGACAGAGGACTTTTGTTTCTGTGGCAGGGGAAAGCCCACGATGCTCCCTCCGTAATGATGGCACATTACGATGTGGTGCCGGTGGAAGAGGAAAACTGGGGAAAACCGCCGTTTGCCGGGATCATCGAAGACGGTGTGCTGTGGGGCAGAGGAACGCTGGATACCAAAGTTACCTTCAATGGCGTGCTGTCTGCGGCAAATCACCTGATCCAGGAAGGCTTTATGCCTGCGCAGGATATGTATTTTGCTTTCTCCGGCGGCGAGGAAGTCAACGGAGAGGGTGCTGTCCACATTGTGCGCTGGTTTTTGGAACATCAGATTAAGCCTGCACTGGTGGTGGATGAAGGGGGCGCCGTGGTGGAAAATGTATTCCCCGGGGTGAAAAATCCCTGCGGTCTGATCGGGATTGCGGAAAAAGGGATGATGAACCTGACCTTTTCCGTTTCCTCCGGCGGCGGACACGCTTCCGCACCGAAACCCCACACCCCCATCGGGATTCTGGCAAAGGCCTGTTGTTCTGTGGAAAACAAGCCTTTCCCCATGCGGCTGTCAAAGCCGGCGGCGGAAATGTTTGATACCCTGGGACGCCATTCCACCTTCCTGTTCCGGATAATTTTTGCCAATATGTGGCTGTTCTCCGGAGTGATCGATCTGCTGGGACGGAAAACCGGCGGCGAAATCAATGCGCTGGTGCGGACAACGGTGGCGTTCACCCAGGCAAGCGGCAGCAAAGCGCCCAATGTGATCCCGCCGAGAGCGGAAATGACTGCCAACCTGCGTCTCTCTCCCGCCGATACGGTGGAGGGTGCGGCGGCACGGATCCGCAAGGTGGTAGGGGACGATTCCGTGACCCTGACGGTGGGCAGCCATATGGAACCCAGTCCCGTTTCCGAAACCGATTGCCCCGCATGGGATAAGGTAGCCTCTGCGGTTGCCCATACCTGGCCGGGATGCATCGTGTCGCCCTATCTGATGGTGCAGTGCTCCGACAGCCGCCATTACCGGGATCTGTCCGACCATGTGTACCGCTTCTCCGCCATGGCGCTGACCTCTGCGGAACGGGCTACCATCCACGGCAGCAATGAACGGATCCGGCTGGAAGCGATCGGACAGGCTGTGGAATTCTATATCCGGCTGATGATGCTGTGCTGAGGTGACGTATGCATAAATATTTCTCCTGTTTCGGGCTGCCCGGTACAATGGTGCTGACTTTCCTGTTGTCCCTGACGGCTGTGATTCTGGCTGCCGGTTTCCGGACAAGGGACAGATGGCTTTGCATGGCGGCTATGCTTCTTTCCACGGTCGGAGATATATTCATGGACAATTTCATGGATATCGGCTCAAAAATTCCGATTCCCCCCTTTTTCGTGGGGGCCGCGTTCTTCATTCTGGCGCATATTGTGTATATCTTCGCCTTTTCTTCCCTGATCCGGGCAAAGGAATATACGCTTGTCAATCCCGGGTTCTGGGCTGCGATTGTGTTTGTGCTGGCCTGTGGGGTGTTTGTAATTGCGAAAAGCCTTTCCGGCGGCAGTGTGAACTGGGGCATGATGCTTCTGTGCGTGGTGTATATGTGCATCATCGGCACCAACTGTGCGTTTATCTCCTCCTTCGCATGGTCAGTGAAAAGCATCCGTTCCATTGCGGCCCTGGGGGCGGTTTCCTTCTTCATTTCCGATTTGATCATCGGCTATAACGTGCTGGTGGGCTATCCCGGCGACACAATCTGGGGTCTGATCTGGTGGTTCTATCCTATAGGACAGTTCTTTATGATTCTCTGCGGATAAAAATAAGCATGGCCTGTAGGTGTGGTTCCTGCAGGCCATGCTTGTGTATAGGGGATCTCTCACAGATATCGTATTGCGAAGTAAATCACATACACCCAGTTCAGTGCGCCGTGGAGAATGGCCCAGCCGATGGAGTTCCATTTAACGTATGAGATCACTACAGCCAGTGCAACACCCAGCATGGTGCCGGTTTCTACGGTGTTTTTCACTTCCTTCCGTTCCACCACCTGCCGGATCACGGTGGGTTCTTTCAGACGCTGGCCGTAGATCAGTTCTTCCACGGTTACCTCAAAATATTGGGCAATGCGGTGGAGGGTGTCCAGATCCGGTTCCGTGCGGCCGGTTTCCCAGGAGGATATGGTCTGCCGGGTCACGTTCAGTGCCAGCGCCATGTCTTCCTGACTGACCTTCTTCTGTTCCCGGTACTTGCGGATATTTTCTCCTACGATGTGCATAATAATCTCCTTGCCTTGGTTTTGTTGTATACAGTATACCTGCCCCGGTGGAAAATAGCAAGCAACATTTTGTTTCCGGCAACATTTTCCTCTGCAACGGTTTGCTGCAGAGGCCGAAAGCAAATATTTCCCACAGATTTCACCGGATGTGTTGACGAATGGTTGTGCAATATGATACAATACAGAAAAGAGCGATACAGAGCGGAGAATACCTGTTGAGGGAGGAAAAACTGATGAAAATTTTTGAGTCCGGGAAGTTTTTCACCGGCTGTAACTATTGGGCATCCCATGCCGGTACCAATATGTGGTCAGACTGGCGGCCGGATGTGATCGAAGAGGATTTTGCCAGACTGGCGGAAGCGAAAATCGGGGTGCTGCGTATTTTCCCCCTATGGAGCGATTTTCAGCCCCTGCGGATCCATCGCGGAGGCGGCGGCAGTGAACGGGAATACAGACTCAGAGAAGATCCGCTGCCCTTTACCGAAGCGGGACGGGCCGGTGTGGATGAAGTTATGGCGGAACGGTTCGGCGTGTTCTGCGATCTGGCAGAAAAGTACGGTCTGAAGCTGATTGTGGGGCTTGTCACCGGCTGGATGAGCGGACGGATGCATATGCCTGAAGCTTTTGCCGGAAAAGCACTGCTGACCGACCCGGCGGTGATCCGCTGGCAGGTGCGCTTTGTGCGGTACATGGTGAAGAATTTCAAGGATAAACCCGCCATCGCCGCATGGGATCTGGGCAACGAATGCAACTGCATGGGCAGTGCCGACCGGAACGCTGCGTATCTGTGGACCACGGTAATCACCGATACCATCAAGCTGGAAGACCCGGATAAGCCGGTGGTATCCGGTCTGCACGGGCTGAAGCCGGACGGAAACTGGACGCCGGAGGATCAGGGCGAGATTCTGGATATCCTGTGTACCCATCCGTACCCCCTGTTCACGCCCCACTGCGATACCGATCCCCTGAACCAGATGAAATCCATCCTGCACTCTACGGCGGAATCGGTGATGTACGAAACCATCGGCGGCAAGCCCTGTTTCATTGAGGAAGCCGGTACCCTGGGACCCATGATCGGAGATGAAGACATTGCGGCAGACTATATCCGTACAGCGCTGATCTCCGCCTGGGCTCACGATCTGCGGGGCTTTGTGTGGTGGTGCGCCAACGAACAGTCTGCGCTGACCCACACGCCCTATGACTGGGATGCTGTGGAAAGAGAGCTGGGGCTGTTCCGCCTGGACGGCTCGCCCAAGCCTGTAGCCGGTGCTTTCGCAGACTTTATGAAGCAGCTGGGCATATGGGAAACGAATCTGGAAAAACTGCCGCCCCGGATTACCGATGGTGTGTGTGTGCTGACCGCCGGTCAGGACAACTGGGCTGCGGCGTACGGAACATTCCTTCTGGCAAAACAGGCCGGACTGGATATTACCTTTGCCTGGTGCCATGATGAAATTCCAACGGCTCCTGCCTATTTCCTGCCGGCACTGAGCGGTCTTGCTGCCATTGAAGGACATGAACTGACAGAACTGCTGCGCAGGGTACATGACGATGGTGCCAGTCTGTATCTTTCCGTGAACGACGCTCTCCTTTCTCCCTTTGCCTCGTTTGCCGGCGTGAAGGTGAAGACCAGATGCCGCCGGACGGCAGGCGATACTGTAAAGCTGGGGGATACCGCTTTCAGTATGTGGAGTCCCATCCGGATGCAGATGGAAGCTACCACCGCCAAAACGCTGGCAGAGGACGAAGAAAACAGACCGGTGTTCACCGTCAACGAATACGGGAAAGGGAAAGTGTACTTCTGTGCCTATCCTCTGGAACTGGATGCATCCTGCAAGCCGGGCGTGATCAGCGGACAGACAGCGGTTCCCACCTGGCGGTTCTATGAGGCCATGGGGCTGAAAAATCCCGCAAAGCTGTTTGTTCCCACAGCCGGTGACACGCAGTATATCGGGATCACGGAACATCCGGTTGACGAAAACCGCCGGGTATTGGTATTTGTAAACTATACGCCGGAAGAACGATCGGTTACTGTAAACCTTGTCGGCTGGCAGGTGCGGTATCTGCAGTATTTCACGGAAGGCAATGTGATCAAGGGCACGGACGAGCTGACCATAACTCTGCCCGGCAACACCGGTGCTGCCGTAATTCTGAAAAAATAAAAATTACATAAACGAAAGGAAACACAAAATGGAAAAGGTTCTGATTTTTCAGGGGGGATGGGACGGCCATGAGCCCCAGCTGACCTCCAGGCGTTTTGCAAAAATGATGGAAGACGAAGGGTATTCCGCTGAGATTTACGACACGCTGGATTGTCTTGCGGATCCGGAAAAGCTGGAAACCTACTCTTTGATCGTTGCCTGCTGGACCATGGGCTCTATCCCCGGAGAATACACCCGCAACGTATCCAGAGCAGTCAGCAAGGGTACCGGACTTGCCGGATGCCACGGCGGGATGTGTGATGCTTTCCGGCAGGACACCGAATGGCAGTTCATGACCGGCGGTCAGTGGGTCAGCCATCCGGGCGGTGATGGTGTGGAATATATGGTAAATATCTGCCACAGCTCTTCCCCCATCGTGACCGGTCTGGAAGACTTCCCCGTAAAAAGCGAACATTACTACCTCCACGTAGACCCGGCCATCGAAGTGCTGGCAACCACCCGTTTCCCGCTGGTGAACTATTTCCATGCTTCCAACAAGGTCATTGATATGCCGGTAGTATGGACGAAATACTGGGGCTGCGGCAGAGTGTTCTACACCTCTCTGGGGCACCACGACGATGTGTTTGACAACTCCCCCAACGCAGCTGTCCTGATGCGCAGAGGGATGAAGTGGGCGGCAGAGGGCAAGAAGTATGCCATTGAAAACGGCCTGTCCTCCGCCAGATACGAAAACAATGCCAAGATGTATTGATTCTGAAAAACGGAAAGGACATTCGGATATGAAAAAGATCAAGATCGGTTTTGTGGGTGTGGGTGCCATTTCCGGAATCTATCTGGAAAACATCACCAACATGTTCAAGGAAATTGAAATCATCGGCGTGTGTGACCTGATCCGTGAACGGGCGGAAAACGCTGTGAAGAAGTACAACCTTCCCAAGCTGTACAACGATATGCACGAGCTGTTCGCAGATCCCGAAGTGGATATCGTGCTGAACATCACCCGCCCCTACGAACACTATGAAGTGACAAAGGCGGCTCTTCTGGCGGGCAAGCACGTATACAGCGAAAAGCCCCTGGGTGCTTCTCTGGAAGAAGGGAAGGAACTGGTGGCTCTGGCAAAGGAAAAGGGACTGCTGCTGGGCGGTGCCCCCGACACATATCTGGGCGCCGGGATCCAGACCTGCCGCAAGGTCATTGAAGACGGCGTGATCGGTGATATCGTAGGCTGCGCAGGCTGGATGGTCTGCCACGGACACGAATCCTGGCATCCGGATCCGGAATTCTATTACAAGTACGGCGGCGGCCCCATGTTCGATATGGGTCCCTACTATCTGACCTGTCTGGTAAATCTGGTAGGCTGCGTGGAAGCGGTTTCCGCTATGACCAAGATTTCCTTCAAGGAAAGACTGATTACCAGCCAGCCGCATAACGGTGAGATCATCACAGTTGATGTTCCCACCTATTACGCCGGCAACCTCCGCTTTGTGAACGGTGCCATCGGTACCCTGATTACCACCTTTGACGTACACAATACTGCAAGAAACAACTGTCTGGAAATCTACGGTACCAAGGGTACGCTGTATGTGCCCGACCCGAACTGCTTCGGCGGCCCTGTTTATGTTCAGGTAGCCGGGGAAGAGAAGAAGGAAATACCGCTGGCGTTCAATTATCCGGAAAACAGCCGTGCACTGGGTCTTGCGGATATGGCCAAGGCTGTGGCGGATGGCAGATGTTCGTTCCGTGCCAACTGCGGCCAGACCTTCCACGTACTGGAAATCATGGAAGGCTTCGCAGCAAGCGGCGTAGAGCATAAGGAAGTGGAAATCACCTCCCGGTTTGACAAGACCCCTGCCATGGACCCCACTCTGGAAGTTGGTATTCTCTGAAGGAAAGCTGATCGTTTACTCCATGCGTATTCGTAATACCGGAAAGGCAGGAAATCTGATGCGCAGAACCATTCTGACATTCTTTACTGCAGTATTGCTTGTACTGCTATGTACACTGCCTGCTTTTGCCAATGCGACGGAACCGCCCTGCTTTACCATATTGGTCAACGGTGCACCGGAGGATCTGCAGATCACAGTGGTCACGCCGGAAGGTGTACGGCAGGAACTGCATCCGGTGAAGCGGGGATGGGAAAGTTATTTCAGCTTCTACTATTATATGGATGGAAACTATCTGGAACGGGAAGATGTAATTTCTTTCATGCTGGAGGTATCAACAAAGGGAGAAAACTATGCCTTTGAGATCCCTGATGATATCAGACAGTATAACACCATATTCCATCTGGATCTGTCTGCCGGTACGCTGAAAGAAGCGGTACTGGCGGGACGGAATGCCCTGCTTGTTGCCATGCGGGTCAGCATCACATTGGTGACGGAAGGAATGGTTCTGTGGCTGTTCGGGTATCGGACGAAGCGAACATGGATTGTCTTTCTGGCGGTAAATCTGGTGACACAGACCTTACTGAATCTGTCTGTCACCGGGGTAATTCCGCCGGATGGCTACTGGTGGTTTGCACTGATATTCGGAGAAATTCTGATCTTTCTGGCAGAAGCCACTCTGTTTACACTGCTGTTCCGGGAAAAGGGAAGACCTTTGGCAGCTTTGGTGTCACTCTGTGCCAACGGTATCAGTCTGGCTGCGGGTGCATGGATTTTGTCCGGTCTCCCGCTGTAAAGCACAGCAAAATAAGGCTTATCACTCTCCTTTGTGAGAATGGTAAGCCTTTTCTCATGCCTTATAAAAATCCGATATCTTCGGATAATTCCCCGGATCGTCCGAGAAATCCGATAAACCTGCAAGTTGACTGAAAGAACCAATGGACGGCAGCATTTCCAGCTCTGTGCCTGCCAGTTCCGCCATGGCCGATTCCGACCAATGTTCCGCGAAAATCACTTTGATTGCTCTGCCGTAGTAATCCTGCACTTTTACCGGTACCGGGGCGGCAAGTCCGCTGTCATTGTGCATCTGTGCGGTAAGTACCATAGCCTGCAGCAGCTTTTCTTCCCGCAGGGTAACTGTATCCGCGGCAAGAGCGTCACGGATAGACTGACCGATGGCAGGATCTATGTCCAGTTTCCCGAAGGCGGTGCCGAACCACTTGCTGTAAGGCGCGTATACCCCTTGGTACAGGAAGCAGAGCCGCATGAGCCGTTCTGCCATCCGGGCACAGATCAGCCGGGAACCGATGTCGTCCCCTGCATCTCCCGCACGCCGGAGAAAGGCCTGCTCAGAAGCGATGATATTCCAGCAGGAAGCAATCAGATACAGCCGAACGGGCCGGGGATAATACCGTAGTTTTTCCACAAGTTCCATGCATCCCAGTCCGTCATAAAAGAACTTTCCGGAAATGATGGAGAGAAGCCGATGCTCCGAGATAGCAAGCCACATTGAATAGGTGAGGGAATCCGGATCCGGCGTACCCAGCTGTTCTGTAAGAAAACTGCCGAAAGTCTGTATGAAAATCAGCGGATGTACCGGCCCCTCGGTGATAAATGCCGGGTGACGTACACCGTTGTCGTTTTTGTCCGCTTCGGTAAAGTTTACGCTGTATCCCCGATAGGTGCAGGGCAGACGTTCCGAAAAGGTTTTCATGACAGCATCCGCAAGGTACATATTCTCCGGGGCGAGAAACAGATAGAACCGCGGCCCCCACATGTGGTCACAGGAAACCGGATCGTCATACCCCAGAACATCGGAACCGTACCCGATCAGTGCGGCGGAATATACCAGTTCCGGAAAACAGTCGGCAAGGATTCTCTCAGCACAGTCATGGAAAAAACTTTCACACAGTTCCATGCCTTTGATAAACTCAGCCATGAGTACACCCCTTTCCGGAAATCAGCAGACGTTTTCTGCGTTTTTTCCGGCGGATATATACGATACCGTCTACCAGATGACCGCTGTGGTGTCTGTGATGTTCCCGCCAGTCGGCAAGGGGCAGAAAATACCGGTGTCCCCAGGAGGAAAGCTCCAGCCAGCCGCTTGTCATACCTGCTGCCACCATATAATGGGCTCTGACAGAGGCACAGGGCTTTTCAGCGTCCGGAGAGGCGTACAGAGAAAGGGGATGTTTCTGCCAGAGCAGTGGGAAATCAGGCCCTACGGAAAAGATTACCGGAATATCCTCATCCAGCATCTGTCCCATCCGGCGGAGGGCTTTTTCCCGGCTGCAGCACCATGCGGCATGAAAGGGCATCCGGTGTCTGTGGAAATACCGGTTCAGGCAGAAGGCCAGAGACAGCCCGTTCATACCAAACCGGGGCAGAATGGGGAAATGCCGGCGACCGACAGTATCCAGCAGCGCAGCGCAGTATTCTTTGGATGGTTCAGGTGGCAGGGCTTCCAACGGCAGGGAAAAGCCGTCCGGATGATGCAGACACAGGTACCCGAGCACCATCAGTGCCGCGGCAGGCCCGCATCCCCAACCCCGCATGGCGGGACGGGAAGACCACTGCTGGCTCAGACCGAACGCAGGAGCATGGCCGGTTTTTACAGGCCAGAACGGATGACGCAGACGGTGTTCCATAGATACCTCCGGTAAGTTTTTCATATCTGCGACAATTATACCGCAGAAACAAGATATTGTCAATCGAAAATGGTTTACACCGGTGAAAACTTTGCGTTTGCGGTTGATTTACAGCATCGAATATGGTACAATAACTGTGTATGTGATTTTGATGAATACGGCGGTGTTTGCTATGAAGCTCAATTACAAGCGTACCATTCTGGTGGGGTTTGCCTTTTTCCTGATCAGTGTATTCTGGCAGGCGTATGACAGTATTATCCCCAAAATGCTGACGGATAAGTTCGGGCTGAACCAGTTCTGGTCCGGGATCATCATGGCGCTGGACAATGTGCTGGCGGTATTCATGCTGCCGGTGTTCGGTTCCCTTTCCGATAAATGCAGTACAAAGCGGGGACGGAGAACACCGTTCATTCTCTGCGGTACGCTGGCAGCGGCCATTCTGTTTGTGGGGCTTTCCGTGACGGACAATCTGCAGTTGGCTGCCATAGAACCGGTTGCGGCAGTGACGGACAGTGCTGATGCAGCCTATTCCGGCGCAATGGACAATCTGTATGCTTCCGGTGTGACTGTTTCCTATACCAAAGACGGCGTGAAAGACCGGTACACTCTGCCGGAACTGTTTACGGCGGAAGAATTTGCACAGATACAGCCCGGTACGGTGGAATACCAGAATGCAGTAATTCCTGCAAGACAGGCCTATGCATGGCAGATGACGATGGAAAATCCGGTGACGCTGGTATTCTTTATGCTGCTGCTGTTCCTGGTGCTTGTATCCATGGCCACATTCCGCTCTCCCGCGGTGGCGCTGATGCCTGACGTAACTCCCAAGCCCCTGCGTTCCAAGGGCAATGCCATTATCAATCTGATGGGCAGTGCAGGCGGTATTCTGGTACTGGTTCTGGGAATTGTGTTCGGAACCGGCAAGGCAGCCAATGCACTGATGTCCTACACAGGCTTTTTCGTGGTGACGGCACTGGTGATGCTGGCAGCCCTTGTCATCTTCCTCTTTACGGTAAAAGAACCCCAGTGGGCGAAGGAAGCACAGGAGATTTGCCCTGACACGCCTGCGGCGGATTCTGAAACCGCAGCGGTGCCCGGGAAACTGTCAAAGGCAGAGCTGCATTCCCTGTTTTTCATTCTGGCATCCGTTGTACTCTGGTTCTTTGGCTACAACGCTGTTACCAGCAAGTATTCGGTATATGCCGGACAGGTGCTGGGACTGGACTATAACCTGACCCTGATTGTGGCACAGGCGGCAGCCATTATTTCCTACCTGCCTGTGGGTATGGTAGCATCCAGGATCGGCCGGAAGAAGACCATTCTGGCCGGGATTGCCATGCTGGGGACTTCTTTTCTGCTGGCATCCTTCATGCGGGAAGGTTCCAACATCTGGGTGATGAACGGTCTGTTTGCACTGGCCGGTATGGGCTGGGCGACCATCAATGTCAACAGTTATCCCATGGTGGTGGAACTGGCGAGAGCAGGCGATGTGGGCAAGTATACCGGGTACTACTATACCGCCAGTATGTCTGCACAGATTCTGACCCCTGTGATCAGCGGTGCATTTCTGACAACCATCGGGATGACCACCCTGTTCCCCTATGCGGCGATTTTCGTAGCCGGTGCGGCTGTAACCATGTCCTTTGTCAAGCATGGTGATGCAAAGCCCCAGGAGAAAAAATCCATACTGGAGCGGCTGGACGTGGATGAATAATCGCAGGCTGCTTTCAAATATACGAATGGAGAAATACTGTATTTATGATTGTACTCAATTCCCTGATTCTGGTTCTTGTTCTGTTTCTGGCGTATCTGTTCTGTATCCACCCCGGCAGCAGACCCATCCCGGAGGATATGCAGAAAAATTATGCACACCGGGGGCTGTACGGCGGTGATGTGCCGGAGAATTCACTGAAGGCCTTTGAAAACGCTGTAAATGCCGGATACGGGATCGAACTGGATGTGCAGCTTTCCTGTGACGGGGAAGTGGTGGTGTTCCATGACGCAACCCTGGACAGAATGACCGGCGTCCACGGCAAAGTAATCGATTACACACTGGCGCAGCTGAAGACTATGGAACTGGATGGTTCCGAACATCGGATTCCTACCCTCAGAGAAGTGCTGGCGCTGGTGGACGGTAAGGTACCGCTGCTGGTGGAACTGAAGGGAGAAAGCACCGATACTTCCGTTTGCCCGGCGGCGGACGAAATCCTTCGGGAATACAGTGGCTCCTACCTGATCGAAAGCTTCAACCCGCTGCTGCTGCGGTGGTACAAAAAGAACCATCCCGATGTGCTCAGAGGTCAGCTGACCACCAATCTGAGCAAGGGACTGGGGAAAAATATGCGCAACCGCCTGCTGGATTCCATGATTCTGAATCTGGTGACCCGTCCCGATTTTCTGGCATACGATATCCGCTGCCCCAAGCGGTTTCCCGTGCGGCTGTGCACCGGACTGTTCCACGCCAACCGGTTTGTCTGGACTGTCCGTGACCGGGACGAATACAGCAAATCCGAAGCGCTGGATGCTTTTGCCATCTTTGAAAATTTCTGTCCCCCCATTACCCTGAACATCGAAGACGAAAACGACGTTGCCGTTTCCTGACTACATAAGGAGGAGCATTATGATTCTGAAGCCTGTGTATACTGCCGCTGCCCGCTTTGCCGACTGCGTGCAGGTGTTTGCTGACTATGCCGAAGAGGCGCTGGGTACTGCCTTTGGTGCCGGTGAGGGAGGTCTTTGTCTGACGGAGGATCTTTCCCTGCCCGCAGAAGGCTACCGTCTGACCGTAGAGGAAACCGGTGTGACCCTTGCCGCATCCGAAGAAAAAGGGATGCACAACGGACTGGCAGATCTGCTGGCCAGACTGACCGCCGCCGGAGAGGGACTGACCCTGGCGGAAGGGGAAACTGTCGAAGCGCCGGACTGCAGTTATCGCGGTCTGATGGTGGATCTGGCAAGACAGTGGCATCCGCTGCCCTATATTCTGCAGTACATTGACCTGTGCTGGAAAAACCGTGCCACCCACCTGCAGCTCCATTTTACCGACAGCCAGAGCTTTACTCTGCCCATTGCCGCCTATCCGAAGCTGTCTACGGACGGTCGTACCTACAGCCGGGAAGATATTGCCGTGATGAATGCATACGCCAGAAAGCGTGGTATCATTCTGGTTCCGGAAGTGGATGTGCCCGGACATACGACCCAGTTCTTTGTCAAGTACCCGGAAATCTTCGGGGAAACCGGCGTACTGCCAGCCTGTGAAGAAGTGTTTGACGCTCTGCGCACCATTTTTGCGGAAGTGACGGAAATGTTCCCGGATTCTCCCTGGATCCATCTGGGCGGAGACGAAGCCGCTATCGGAGGCTGGGAAAACTGCGGACGGACGAAAGCCTATATGGCAGAAAACGGCATCGAAAACATCCATGAAATGTATGCCGAATACATCCGTATCGTGACGGAGATGATCTTTGCGCTGGACAGAATCCCTGTGGTCTGGGAAGGCTTTGCCAAAGAATACAACGACCGGATCGACAAGCGCACCATTCTGATTGCATGGGAATCCTACTATCAGCCTGCCTACGATCTGGCGGCCGCCGGGTTCACCCTGATCAACTGCTCCTGGAAGCCCCTGTATATCGTAACGCCGGATACCAAATGGACCCCGGAGGAAATCGAAGCCCTGGATCCCTGGAGATGGGATCACTGGTGGGAAAACTCTGTGGCTTATCCCCATGGGTATTCCATTGACAGGCGGTATCCCGTGCTGGGCGAGCAGATCTGCGCCTGGGGAGACCGGATTGCTTCCTGGGAAAACTGGGAAGACGGCATCCGCAAAGAATATGAGCTGGTGGCGGAAAGACTGCCCGCCATGTGCCGCAAGCTGTGGAAGCTGAACTGAATCGTATCCTGAAAGATCCTTCGGAGACCGGGGGATCTTTTTTTGTCCGGGAAACGGCAAAACAAAAACGCCCTTCCCGGAAAGGGAAAGACGTTTGACAGGCTTACTTCTTCAGAGAAGCGGCGATGTCTCTCAGCAGCTGGAGTTCTTCTTCTCTTTCTGCTTTTACCTTGGCAGCGGCTTCAGCGGCGACGGCAGCTTCCGCATCGGCTTTTTCCTTGGCGGCGGCTTCTTCAGCGGCTTTCTTTTCGGCAGCTTCTGCGATTTCCTTGGCGTTGATCTTTTCCTTGGCCTTCATGATGATCCGCAGAACGATGAAGATGGCCAGAGCGGTTACGATGAAGTCGATGATGGTCTGGATGAATGTACCGTACAGGATAGCGGTTTCAGCGGTTACAACAGCACCGGTTTCGTCCAGTACTTCGGGCTTGAGCACAACCTTCCAGTCGTTGATGTTCAGACCGCCTACCAGCAGGCTGATCAGGGGGGTAACGATGTTGTTTACCAGACCGGTGGTGATCTTACCGAACGCACCGCCGACTACAACGCCGACTGCCATGTCGATGACATTGCCCCGGGTAACGAATGCTTTGAAATCTGTCCAGAATTTTCCCATGATGAAATCCTTTCGATATGTAAAAACTTTATTTTGCATGAATCAGTATACCATATTTTGTGTCCGTATGCAAGAGGAAAACGAAATTCCGACAAAAAAATGCAGGCCTGCCGTAAAGACAGACCTGTGGGGCATTATTTGGTTTCGGTATCCTTTGCGATTTCTTCCGGTGTGCGTACCCGGCTGCCGAACAGGGCGGCGATCAGCACCATGCGTCCCTTTTCGTCTGTGCGAACGGTGTATTCCGTCCGGCCCAGTACATCTTCCGGCACATCCACAAGTTTGTAGATCCGGCGGAAACCATCGGCCAGGGGCATATAACCTTCGCCGAATCCTTCCGCTTCCGTCAGCGCAAACCGGGCGCACTGTTCGGTTTCCCCTTCCATATAGTAGTGAACCGCCTGTACGATCCCCACGCCGGGAGCAAAGTCGTAGTACATCTTACCGCCGCGGTAGCCGTATCCGCCGTTCTGTCCCGCGGAATAGATGTGTACCCGGAGGCAGTTTTCATAGGTTCCGCAGGGAACGGTGAGGCTTTCCACAGCTTCCACCCGGATGTCGGAGGTTTTGCCGCCATCGTATTCCCGCTTTTCGGTGTAACCGGCCACCCACTTGTCCGACCAGATGCACCCGGTCACATCCTTCAGAATGTCCCAGATCCAGTTGTACAGGAGAGGGGAGAGCAGGGGGATGTCTTTCCACTCAAAGTGGTAGATCATGTTGTCGTCCAGTGTCCAGCCGTCGTCGGTCTTGTGCAGCCAGAAGGGGGAGAAGAAGTTCCAGTACCCCTTCACAGGGCAGCCGGGATTGGCCTCCGGGTCAGTGGTCCAGATTTCCTCCATGACCTTCCGGGCGGCAGCGGTGTAGTCTTTCTGATACGGGGTGACAGCCAGTTCTGCAGCACGAGCCAGAGTGGGGCGCATATCCTTGGCCAGCCATTCTCTGTCTCCTTCCTCTGCCACATATTCTGCACGAACCTTTATAAACTGGTCTTCCCAGGTATCGGCGTACCCAAGTCTCTGTGCCAGATGACAACCGGAGAGGATCGCTTTTTCGCTGTCTGTATAGGTAACTTCGTAGGTTTCCCAGGAGGTGAGCATATCATTGGCTTTTTCCGACGTGTATTCCCAGCGGTTGCCCACAGCCATGGGGAGAAGACCTTCGCCGCCTGCGATATGGTATGCTTTCAGGATGAGCACTTCATCGCCGTCTCTCTGGGAAAAGCGAACCAGACCCACACCGGGCTTCATCCAGAAGGTCATGTCGCCTTTCCAGCTGCCGGAGATTGTCCAGCGTCCGCAATCCTCAAAGACTCCGGCAGGGGTTTCCACTGTGATGCCATCTTCCACAAAGGTCAGTACCACTTTCCCGTCCGATGCGGTGATCGATTCCCCGGGTTTCATGCCGGCATCCGGGAAGCGGTTGTCACACCGGGAGATAAAGTAAAAGGGAGAATTCGGTACACCGCCGTAGTTCATCAGATCTCCGGTGCAGTAGCCGGGCTGCTTATCGAAATACAGCTTACCATCTTCAAAACGGTATTCTTCTCCGGTAGCACCACCATAATAGCTCTTATGCTGCCCTCTGTCCGGAATGCTTTCTTCCAGCCTGATAGCGGCCAGTGCGTTGGCATAGTACACATCCGCCGGAGTCAGCACCTCCAGCACCTTCCGGTAGCAGTCGAACATGGTGTCACGGTCGCCGTTTTCCTGGGAGTAGTACCCCAGCCAGAACCATTCGTACCCCAGCGCCTGCACGTAGCCTTCTTCTTCCAGCTTGGTAATTTCCTGCCGCATGAAGTCCAGCCGCTTTTTGCCGGAGAACTTTTCATAGTCCTGCACCAGCAGAAACTGCTTCACATCCTCGTTGTGGCTGGCGTCACAGCATTCCCGGATCCGGGCAAGCAGAGCGTCCTTGTCCCCCTTTTCCTCCTCCGGCAGCCACCAGAAGCCCCGCATCAGCACATCGGCCATGGCATGATTCTTCTGGGTGCGATAGCCTTCCTCCGGGATCTTCTCCACATCCGCCAGTACGTCTTTGTAGTAGTCGGAGAATCCGGTTTTGTCGCTGCGGTAGCACCACTTTTTCAGCTTCTCTACCTTTTCCATTACCGTATTTACAAATTTTTCCATTTCGTTTCCGTTCATCATATCAAGCCCCTTCCTTAGTTTTTCTCTGCCTTCGTGCAGTCTGTATTTCACCGTGCCTGCCGGGATGGACAGCCGGTACGCAATTTCCGCCACGGACAGCCCCTCAAAATAGTGGAGCCGGATGACGGTACGTATCTTTTCACTGAGCCGGTTCAGACTCTGCCGGAGGGTTTCGCTGACTTCTTCTTCCGCCTGTGCTGCCTGCCACTGAATATAGTCCCGGCGTGCGGAAAGGGCGGCCAGTTCCTCTTCATCAGGCGGCAGATAATCCCGGTAGTGCTTTGCCATGTTTCTGGCGGTGTTCCCGGCGATCCGGCATACCCACGGGCCGAACCGCGCCGGTTCCCTCAGGGTATTCAGCCGCATCCACGCGGTGACAAAAGCGTCCTGTGCGGCGTCTTCCGCCAGAAAACGGTTCCGCAGGGACAGATACGCCGTGTTCAGCGCCGGTTTCTGATACCGCCGGACCAGCTCCTCATAAGCGTCCTGTTCCCCAAGCAGGGTCATGGACACCAGGGCGTCATCCGGGATATCGTGGTATTTCTTTGCCATGGGCTCTCCTTTTTTGTTTCAGATGCATCTGTTGACAGATAGACAACCGGAGCGGGGAAAAGGTTGGGTGATCGGAAAAATTTTTGTGATTTTTTGTTTTTTTCTTGATTATAGCACAAAAAAGCGGTATACTCAAGGGGAACAATGCAGGTGTATGCCTGCCGTAAAAGGAGCTTTGTTATGAAATTACATATAGCGGTAATCGGCTGCGGCGATTTTGCCAAAAGCTTTGTTCCCCTGTTCAAGGCCCATCCGAATGTGGAATCGGTCTGCGTGTGCGATATTCTGCCGGAGCGGGCACAGGCTTATGCGGAAGAATTCGGTGTGCCTGTATGTCCTTCCTTTGAAGATGTCCTTGCGGATCCCGCCATTGATACCGTTGCCATTTTCACCCAGCGGCACCTCCATGGCCCTATGGTGACAAAAGCGCTGTACGCCGGGAAACACGTGTACTCCGCCGTGCCTATGGCGACCACCCCGGAAGAATGCGGCGCGATCATTGAAGCGGTTAAGGCTACCGGCAAGTGTTACATGATGGGTGAGACCTGTATCTACTATCCCTGCTCCATGTACTGCCGTAAGGCATACGCCAGAGGCGATTTCGGTAAGTTTGTGTACGGCGAAAGCCAGTATTTCCACGATCTCTCCCACTTCCCGAAGAATTTTGTGGAAGACAGACCCAATTCCGCTCTGCCGCCTTTCTTCTATCCCACCCACTCCACCGCCATGCTGCTGTATGCCGTGGGGGAACACGCGGTAAAGGTGTCCGCAGTGGGATATAAAGATAAGGAAGAAAATACACCCTATGCCGTGGGTGAGAATCCCTGGGACAACGAATTTTCCAACGAATTTTCCCTGATGCAGCTTTCCGGCGGCGGAGTTGCCCGGATCAGTGAATGCAGACGGATCGGGTATAAGGCACCCTCGTCCTTTATTTCCGGTTTCTACGGTACGGAAGGTTCTTATCAGTTCAACAATGCACAGCATCTGGTGACTAAGCTGACCAAAGCCGGTGTGGATCTGACCGATGTCAGCGATCAGGTGAATCCATATGTGATGACAGAACACAGGGGGGATGAGGATTTCAAACAGAAGGTCGCCAACCATACCTGGCAGTGGAACGGTTTTTCCCCTGTACAGGACGATGAATACGAAAGACTTCCACAGTCTTTCCGGGATATACCGTCGAAAAACGGGCACATGGCCTCCCATCAGCTGCTGATCGACGATTTCTGTACGGCAGCGGCGGATGGAAAGCTGCCGAAGGTGCATGCATGGCTGGCAGCCCGGTTCACCATTCCGGGGCTGGTGGCGCACGAATCCGCAAAGCAGGGAGGGGTACTGCTGGATATTCCGGATTACGGCGAACCGGATATGTCCCTGTATGAAGGAACGGAGGCGGATATATGACAACGGTTCTTTTGCAGCAGACCGGCGGTGCCGTAAACACCATCGCCCAGATCATCGGTGTGGCGGCGGTGGCGGTTTCCTGTGTGATTTTTCTCGGCCGGAAGCGGCGTACCATCCTGATCTCCAAATTTACAGCGGATGTGCTGTGGTTTCTCCACTATTTCCTGATCGGTGCCTACTCCGGAGCAGCGCTGAATGTGCTGGCGCTGGGACGGGAAAGTGTGTTTTATAATAAAGAAAAAAAGTGGGCATCCCACAGGTTCTGGTTGTTTCTGTTCCTGATACTGACCATTGCATCCTGCCTTATGACATGGGAAGGCCCTATCAGCCTGCTGCCTATGATTGGTTCCTGCTCAGCGGTGGTGAGTTTCTGGTGTACAAAGCCCATCCACATCCGCCTGATGGCCATTCCGGCACAGGTGCTGTGGCTGATTTACGGGATCGTCCATTTCTCCCTCCCCGGTTTTATCTGCAATACCATGGCACTGGTGACCATCGGCATCGGTCTGTGGCAGGATGTGCGGGAAAGCAAGAGGGAAAATGTAAACGATAAAAAGTAATAAAGCAGTCTGCGGGATGGTTGGAAGGATCGTTCCGCAGGTTTTTTGGAGTACGGATAGAAGAAAAGATACTTGGAAATTATTTTACAGGATTTTGAAAAAGGGCTTGACAAGCGGGAGTGAATGTGGTATAATACCATCCGTAAGCCAAGCGGCGCTATAGCCAAGCGGTAAGGCAGAAGTCTGCAAAACTTTTATTCCCCGGTTCGATTCCGGGTGGCGCCTTGGATAACGAAAGACAGTCTCCGATTCGGGGGCTGTTTTTTTTGTTATTTTTGAGCAAAAAGAAAGCCTGTCCTTTGGGCAGATATGGGTATATTGACGGATGAGGAAATACGTTCGCTGTATCCCGGAATGCTTTTCGCGTGTAAAACGGAAACGGAATTGGTTTCCAAATTGGTTTCCAAAAAAAGGGGAAATCATATGGAAAACATTAAGAAAAAGAATGGTGAGGGTTCCATTTTTCAGGTTTCTGAAAACAAATGGGTGGCAAAAATCAGCCTCGGTACCGGTGCAAACGGAAAACCTGTCATCAAGCAGTTCACCGGTAAGACAGAAGCAATTGTGAAAAAGAAGCTGAAAGACTTCCGGAAAAGTGAAGATTTTGCGGAAAGACATATGCCCGCACAGGATACGGTACAGGCATACTTTACCAGATGGTTACAGGAATACCAGTATAATAAACTGAAACCCGCCAGTTATGACAGACTGGAAACCACAGTGCGCTGTCATATCCTTCCTGCTGTTGGTGGTACAAAGATGGATAAGCTCACCAGAGACGATATACAGGGACTTATCAACAGGATGTTTCCGGCAGGGATTGTCCTATTCTACGGTTAAGAAAGTCTATATGGCTCTGAATGCCTGTTATAAGCACGCTTTGGCAGATGATACGGTACTGCGAAATCCCTGTCTGGGGATCGTCCTGCCCTCTCAATCAGAACGGACAAAACAGATTGAAGCTTTTTCAGAAGAAGAAATGGAACGGCTGCAAAGGGAGCTTTTCCAGAAGACGGAATGCGGGGAAAATGTTTATTATTATGCCCCGGCATTTTTGCTGATTCTGCATACCGGAATGCGGATGGGAGAAGCCTTATCTCTGACATGGGATGATGTGGATTTTGCAAAAAAGACTATCACCATCTGCAAGAACAGCATTCTGGTGAAGAACCGGAACAGGAAAGGGGAAGCATCCGGCGGATATTCTTTGCAGACACAGAACAGTACCAATGTGGGTGTATTCATGTTCAATGATTCTTTGGATATGGGCATTGGTGCAGACAATACTCTGGTTGATTCTTTCTATCTCTTCGAAGTCGATATTGGGGAACCGCCGGAGATCAGTCAGAAAATTATCTGTATTTGCTTTTGTTTCCAACACCTTAGCTTTTCTGGAGGTTATGAGCAATACCTTGTACTTTTCGGAGAGCCCCTCATAGTCCACATCGCCATCATGGTACCCCTCTACGAAAGAGTTCTTACCTGCTCCTACTCCGGCGTAGATAGCAGTTACACCGTGGGATAGCAGGTCTCTTTCTACATCAATTAGGTCAGCAACTCGTTTCTTTTCCAATAATATTCATCTCCTTTATTATTATGTAAATCTATTGATTGGTTCATATGAACCATTTATATTCTATCATAATTTGTTAAGATTGTAAATAGTGCACAAAAACGACAGAAAATCATAATTTTCCGTACTTTTTCATACATATAAAATTGGTATTATTTACCATATTATCAGCATTTTCGGTTCAGTCAAATGGGGCCCCTTTGACCACCAACTTCCTCGTTTGTCGCAAGTGTCAAACTCGGAACCTGCGCCCCAAAGGGTCTTCCCCATACCCCTTCCCCAAAATGCGCTTGTTATCTTTTCCATGTATGGATAGACAATAGGTCACCCCCCCACGCTATTTTTTGGCTCTCGCAAAGCTCGCCCCAAAAACCGCCCCCACTCTTGGGGGCTATACCGGGGAGACGATTCTCACTTCGTTCGTATCGCCTCCCTAAACCTCCTTTTGGCAGATAAGAATCATGAAATCGATATGAACCCAGGAAAAATCATACACATTCGTATTTTCCGCCGTATACTGAATCGTCTCTTATCCAAGTATTCTAGCCAACCAAATCAAAAGGACAGGTTTACCCGCCTGCCTTTGTACATTGAATCATAATTTTCAACCAAATCCTCTGCCTGATTGCCCTCTCCGTAAGTGGAAAAATACGTTAAAATGACGCATGACGTGCAAAAAAAATAGCATGAGCATCGGGGATGATGTTCATGCTTTAAGTGCCGAAGGTGCGCAGCCGCAGATTTATCTGCGAGGGGAGGGTTTCAGGGATGCTGCCCTGACAAGTTTTGTTTATGGGGGCCCATAAACCCTGCTTGCAAAAATGGGTTATCCTATCTCTGGCACACTGAATCTACTGAAAAAAAGGAAGAAAAATAGAGCAAATATATAGATAAATCGTTTTCGATTATGCAAGAACATTGTTGATTACAATTCTCATGTTTTCATCAGAATTGTTGATTATAGTAAACGGGCTAGGCATCATCGGCTGCATGAAACAGGATATAAAAAACGACAGTGTTTCGTGAATGCACACTGTCGTTTCCCTGTTCATATGCTTTTTTCCACTCCCACCAACTCCTCCGCACATTTCCGTGCGCTGGCATATCCAAAATATCGCACCGGAACCTTATGCTCCCTTGCCGCATTGATAATGGAATAATAATTCCCATGGGATATCGCATTCGGCTGGATCCACACAATATCAGCATACCGGATCACTTCCGGCCGGGGGAGGGTATCCCGGTCATAAAACCGTACTTCCGGCAGCATAGGCTTGATTGCTTTCCGCCATGTGTCGTGACCGCCGAAGACACAGATCCGGCGTGTAGTTGTATAGGGGAAAGTGATCGAATCATCCGGTGACGGTTCTTCTTCTGCGGACTGCATATGGAATATGGTTTCCCGCAGGGCGATCAGTTCGTCATGATCTGCAGCTGCGGAAGATTCTGTGGTTTCAAGCTGCTTCTGCAGTTTCTGCTGTTCTCGTTCTGTGGCGGACAATGCCTGCTGCAGCATGATGACCTTTTGTGTCAGCGCATCGATCTGTTTTTCAGCAGCAGCCAGTTTTTCTTCCGGAGTCAATTCAGCTGGAGAAGCTTCTCCGGAAGGTTCTGTTATCCTTTTTAACTCCTCCAGGGAGGATACTTCCAGAAGTTCACCGAAGTTTATATCTCGGTACTGGGTGTGGTGGAACAGGTGGGTGATCATGGCAATCTCATGCGCCATGGCTTCCGGTATACCGTATTCCTGTAATTCATCCACCAGTTCCTGGGATATATTTCCCGTTCTCGGCGGGATAATATCGGCACAGGCATACAGGGCCTGACCATATGTAATCCGATCTGTATAGGGATTTGTATCCGGCGTATCGGACCAGTACCCTTTGATTTCATGCATGGTGTAGTCTGCATCCGCATCTTTATCAATGATATGGCTTTCGATAAAGAGTGCTTCTGAACTGAATGGCAGCCGGGAGTTGGCATATGCCAGAACGGCGGCGGTCAGTGTGTTCAGATGGGCAAGAGCATGACCCTGTTCACATAGAAGCAGATATGCAGTGCACAGATCATACGGGTCACCGGCGCCGAAATCCAGCAGCAGTTCGGCGGCCTGTCGGATCATCCACATTTCGGGAACTTCCCTGTTTTGGGGATGACTCACCACCACCATGCTGATCTTCTGTGAGACATTTTGCAAAACTTCCCCAAAGGCCATTCGTACCAGATAAGAACTATATTTTGATACAATT
This sequence comes from Oscillospiraceae bacterium, assembly GCA_015064285.1. GTDB lineage: Bacteria > Bacillota > Clostridia > Oscillospirales > CAG-272 > UMGS1696. Next base: position 26,460 of record SVSN01000007.1, read on the forward strand.
CGTATTGTGGTTATAGTCCTTTTTGACGGCAATACATCGTTTTTTAGGATTCCCCTATTTCTTGATATACAAATTCCCCCTATGTCAGCTTTATTCTGCCATATCCGGAATGGAACATCAATACCAAAGCCGGGGAGATTGTTAAACTTTCCTTTGCGGAAGTCCTGGACAAAGAAGGCAATTTCTATACAGAAAACTATCGAACAGCAAAATGTCAATACCAGTATACTTGTCGTAATGGGCAGCAGACATATAAGCCCCATTGTGTATTTTATGGGTTTCGATATATCCGTGTGGACAGTTTTCCTGCGTCGGCTGTTTTGGATACAGATACTTTTACTGCGGTGGCTGTTTATTCTGATATAGAAATATGACATTTTCAGTATCTTATACTTTCAAAGCTGCCTCGAAGCACCGGCTTAACACTTAGGAATACTTTTACGGGAGTGATTTGGAATGGTGGGAAATACCCGAAAATAGCAGAAAAAACGAGAAAACGGGAGATAAACGGTGGAATTCGGTAGTATGGGAGAATGTAGGATATAGTATGAATAGAACCTGTTTTGAGTGGGCGGATTAGCACGGGATTAGCAAGGAAAAGAAATCAGATCATCTGCAGGATTATAGCTATAAATTATCTTCGTTCCGTCGATATACTTCATAAATGTTTTTTCTGTCTTTCACACCAGCCGTTTACCAATGCCGCATATTCCTCCGCTATGGCAGGATCCTCAAACCGGTCAGGCAGCAGGGATGCACAGGGATACCCGCCTTCCAGACCCAGCAATAGCCTTGCATGAGCAATATACGGTGCAGCTTCCGGGACAGGGGTATTGGTGCCGATATGGTCAAGGTTCAGGACCCGGTCATGGGAGGAATATCGGCAGACCTTATAGTGCTCCATGGTCACAGCACGCCACTGATCCTTGTCATCAAAGGAAACATCATTGATACGGACAGTGTCACAGTACCGTGACACGAAAATATCCGGTATATGAGCTTCTACTTCTACGGCAGGATTATGCTTCTTGATAATCCGGTACATCATAGCGAGCAGTTCTTTCATCTCCCGCTTGTTGCCGTAGGACATATCCAGCTTGAACTTCCGGAAACCCATGTCGATATAGTACCCGAACACTTCTTCATAATACCGCTCCAGAATGGGCGAGGGTTTTATAAACATCAGACTCTGGGAATCGTAGTTTTCAGCGCTTTGATTCCAGTTTTCACCGATCAGTTCAGGGTGATGCTGTGCCAGAATACAGTTCGGCGTGAAGGTGAATGGTGCAAACCAAAGTCCGGGGACAAAGCCGGCGGCGGTCATATCTTTGACAAGCTGTTCCATATGGGGGAATTTGCTCCGGTCGATTTCCCAGTTTCCCCAGACTTTTTCCCCGGTCGGATATCGCAGATCCCATCCATCGTCGATGGTCAGCTTTCCCTTGGGCAGTCCCAGCTTTTCTACCCGGTTCATGTAGTCATACACATAGCTTTCGCAGAGGAATTCCTGCATATTGGTACTTCCGGCCCGCACAGCAACATTTTTCTGATCCACCCATGTACAGTATTCCAGGCTGCCCCAGAAGGATTCCGGGCAGTATTCCGGCTGGCCTTTCAGCACGGCTTCGTTGTATTGACGCCACTGTTCATAGGGATTGCAGTCCTCCGCCACCCACAGGGATTGTCCTGCTGGGCAGGTGAAGGTCAGCTTTCCGCAGCCATCGTAGGAGATACGGCCGCCGACATCTGTCAGAAATCCAAAGAACCTGTCACCAGCCAGCACCACAGGAGAACCGGACGTACTGGAAGCACGCAGGGTGAAGGGATCGTAGTCAAAGGCAGAGTAGGTATAATAAGCGTTTGCTCCCCACTGGTTGTAAAACGGAAGATACAGGGGTGGTAAAACAGAAAAAGTCAGCGTTTCTTCTTTATTGCAGGTGTAGATCATGATAGGATGCCTCCATGTAATTCATGCGTATTATTTAAGTCCCTCTCCAGGAACGATGATATACTTAAAAGATATTATAGATTGATGATTATTCTGATTTCCTGGAGAATGAGACATTATAGAAGAATTCTTTGATTGGTACGATCCTGATGAAGATGGGTATCGTACAATGTGCGAAGTTTACAGAACGGCGGCGTAACACGCGGTGGAGTTGCGGCTCATAGCGGGGATCTCTGTTTTCAATGCATATTCTGATGAATTCGCGCAAAGGTCTGACGGTATTCCGTCGGCGTGATATTCTCCATGCGACGGAACAGCTTCATGAAATATTTCTCATCACGGAATCCCGCACGCGATGCCACTTCACCGATGCGCAGGCTTGTGTCAAGCAACAGCTTTTTTGCTTCATCAAGACGGCGGCGGTTGATGAATTCACCCATCGTCATGCCTGTCATGCGGCGGAACAGTTGGGTCAGATAGTCACCGTTGTAGCCGAAATGTGCCGCCGTATCCGATGGCTGGATGCCTTCGCAGGCGTGTAGTCGGATCCATTCCGCCACACGCTCCACCAGTACCGCGCCCCTATCTCTAGTCGGCTTCATCTGCTCCCGACGGCAGTCATCTGAAAGCGAGGACAAAATGATGGAAATGTACGCATCGCAAACGCGGCGGCGATTTCCGTCATCCGCATAACTGCTGTATTCCGCATCGATCATCTGGCGGAAGAGGACGGTATATTTCTCAAGATGCGCAATGTGGCCGGATTCCGGCAGGATCAGCGTTCCCGAATGCTCAGGAAATGCCTCGTGATAGACCGCTGCCGCATCGAAATGACACCACAGATGGGACTGGATGTCACTGGCCGGCATAGTACCATAATGCTCCATGCCCGCTGGAAGCAGCAGAAACGTCCCCTTGGACAGCGTATACTCACGCCCGCTCACACTGATGGGATAGGTTCCCGCGCAGCCAATAAGCAAAACATTGCTGTCAAGAATACGCCGCGGATGGGTGGGATTGCCGCCAGCGATGAACTGTCCGGCGGATTCGTAGGTGATTTGCGCAGGAAATTCATAACAAAACATCTCGGATTTTTCCACCATTTATATAATTTGTCAGTTTACAACCACTGTTTTTCTGTGGTACAATGACATTAACATCATCATTATACCACAAATTCTACCAAGCGACAATACTAAAAAGGAGATTTTATCATGAATATTTCACGTGCTGCCGCTCTTTTGCGTCCGGCTGTCCCCCAAGTCTCCGTAAAAGATAGGTTTTGGACACCATATCTGGAAAAAATACGTCATAAGACACTCCCCTATGTCCTCGACAAGTTTGAGGAAATCGGTTATGTTGACAATTTTCGCATTGTTGCCGGATTGAAGGAGGGGGAGTCCAAAGGCCCGTCCTTCTCTGATGGTCTGCTGCTTGAAACAATGCGAGGTGCTTCCGATCTGTTGGCGGCGGAATATGATGCTGCCCTCGACGCTCGGCTGGACGCGCTCATCGAAATCATCGCCGCTGCGTCTGATGCGGATCCCGACGGTTTCATCTGCACGAAAACCATACTGAACTATCCCGATCAGCGCTGGGGTGAAAACGGCGGTGACATCATCATTGCGCATGATCTCTACGACCACGGCGCGCTTGTAGAAGCGGGCGTGCATCACTACCTCGCCACCGGCAAAACCACGCTCCTGCGTCCCGCCGTCCGAGCGGCGAACTATATCTGCCAGGTGATTCCGCCGCTCGGTATCGTTCCCGGCCATTCCCTGCCTGAGGAAGCCTTTGTCAAGCTCCATTGTCTCTTCCGTGATCACACAGAGCTTGCCGCCTTTGCCATGGAGCACGGCGTTGATGCGGACAAATACCTGCGCATGGCGGAATTCTGGTATGATGAGCGCGGCAAGAAGCCCGGCAGCCATCTGCCCAGATTCTCCATGTCTTACAACCAGAATCACGTACCCTTCGCCGAGCAGCGGGAGGCACTTGGCCATTCCGTCCGTGCGACGCTCTGCTACACCGGCGCATCCGCTGTTGTACGCGAGGCGGGACGCGAGGATTATCTCCCCGCACTCAATGCACTCTGGGAAAACATCACCAAGCGCAAAATGCACATCTCCGGCGGTGTCGGTACCCGTCATGACATCGAGGGCTTCGATGTGGATTACAACCTGCCCAACGACGCCTACCTCGAGACCTGCGCAGGCATAGGCCTCACCTTCTTCGCAGCAGAATTTGGCCTCATCTCGCCGAAAGCCGAACGCTTCGATGTATTCGAGCGCGCACTCTGCAACAACATCCTCGCCGCCATCGGTGAGGACGGTCAGCATTATTTCTACCAGAACCCGCTCCTTTCCGACGGTTCCATCCGTCGCTGGGACTGGCACGGTTGTCCCTGCTGCCCACCCATGCTCTTAAAGCTCTACGGTGCGCTTGGCACCTTCATTTACGCATACAGCGCCGACGATCTGTATGTCAACTTGTATATCGGCAGCGAATGCTGCACCGACCGCTTCGATGTGTCGCAGAAAGACGGTGCGATTAAAGTCCAAACCAAGGGTACACCGCTGACGCTTCGTCTACGCATACCCGGTTACGCGGAAAATTTTGCGCTGACGATGGACGGAAGAACGGTCGGATATACCGTCGAGGACGGATATGCTGTGCTCATCGTGGAGAGCGGTACGCTGACGGTCTCCTTCGACACACCACCGAAGCGTATCGCCGCAAACTTCGCAGCGGAAGCAGATCGGGGCATGGTGGCTGTCATGCGCGGTCCGTGGCTGCTCTGCGCTGAGGAGATCGACAATGGCGATGTAGATTTCACCGTGGCTGAGGATGCAAAGCTCCGCGCGGACGGTGACGGAGCGGTAGGTTTGCGTGCAGACGGCAGCGAGTTCAAACTCATCCCCTACTACCGCTGGTGTAATCGCGAAAACTCCGGCCGTATGCAGGTATGGTTTCATCAGGAGAATATGAAAAATAAGTCAAATTTGAAAGGAGAATTGTATTATGATTATGAGAAAACATTGTAAAGCATTGGCAGCCATCCTTGCACTGTTTCTTGCAGCATCTGCTCTAACGGCCTGCGGCGGCGGAGAAACTGCAGAAAAAACTGCAGCGGAAGAAACTGCAGTTCAGGAAACCCAAGCTGCGGAAACCGAAGAAACCAGATATGTGGCTGACTATCTGCCGAATGTAACCTATGATGGCTATCAGTACCGGATCATTTCCTATGATGAATACCCGGCACATGTGGAGGAACTCACCGGGGAAGTAATCGACGACGCCATTTTTGAACGGAATGCCCTGGTCGAAGAAACCTACAATATCGAATTTATGCAGGAACTGTATCCTTTCACGGAATATGACAAGGTAACGGCTCTGATGACCAACGCAGGCCGTGCCCAAAGCGACGACTTTGATCTGGCGACACTGGTATTCCGTGCGGCGTATTATGCTGTACTGGAAGGGACTGCTCCGGCAGCATCCTCCCTGCCCATTGCCGACCTATCCCAGCCCTGGTATGTCCGTTCTGTAAACGAAGGCCTGAACATCGATGGTGTGACACTGCTGGGCTTTACAGCTTTCGACCTGAACCCCGGCGGTAAGTGTTTACTGTTCAACAGAAATTTACTTACCGATCTGAATCTGGAAGATCCTTATGATCTTGTGGATGAAGGTTCATGGACTTGTGATGTGCTGTACTCCATGGCGGAATCGGCTATCAGCGATTTGAATGGGGACGGCCAAATGACCGTTGATGACCGGTTCAGCTTTATTACCGAATGGGACTGGATGTCTATGATCGCATATATCGGCACCGGAAACCTGCTTGTGGATGTCATCGATGGTGTTCCTGTGGCTTCCCAGTCGGAAGCACTGATCGATGCCTTTACGAAAGTTGTACAGTATCTGAACATTGACGGATTTATGTTGGATACTTTTAAAGAATTCGGTACCGCAGAAGCAAGCCGTATACGCGGATTGGAACTGTTCAAAGAAGGACACAGTCTGTTCGTCTGTACCGGTACCACCAATCTGACCATCATGGGTGACATGGAAGCGGACTATGGTCTGGTCCCCTTCCCGAAATGGACGGCAGAACAAGCGAGGTATTACTCTTATCTGGACAGAGATGCCGTGGCTCTCCCTCTGTCCTGTTCCACAGATCTGGAACGGGTATGTGTGATCAAGGAAGCTCTGGCGGTGGAATCTCTGAACATCAACCATCCGGCATACTATGAAAACGCCTTGAAGAACCGGTATCTCCGGGACGAAAGATCTCTGGCAATGTTGGAAATCATCACGAATACTGTAGTAAACGATCTGGGCCAGAACCCCTGGTGGGATATTGTACGGACCCCGTGGCAGGATACTATGTCGAAGAAGGGCACGGAATTTGCCTCCGCAGTACAGAAGAATATGCCCAAGAGCGAAAAAGCTATTGCTGACCTGATGGAAATGGTGGAATCGCTGAAAGGTTGAACATACATACACTGTGACAGAGTAGTGATGGTCAACGTGACACAACGCTGCAACAACCTGCGCTGCCTGTTCCTGGCACTGGGAGAAAACACCATTGTGCCCCCCACTGTGGTTCAAGCTGTACAAGAACCACAGTGGGGGAAAGCATCCTGTTCGCCAAACAAAAAAACAAAATTCTCCAGGTTAACCGTACCGAGAAACGACCCCCACAGGCACAACACATTTGATGATCCCGATACTGTTAAGCCCATGGATTCTGTGTCCGTACAGGCGGTAAACGGGCAAGTGACCGTGAATTTGCAGAAAACTAGTGTGGCTATGGTAGAGTGGTAAAATAATATAACACAGGATAAATTGAAAGGACTTCTCGGAGGCATCTTTTGTAGGACATCAAGTTTTTTCTTGAAATTTCTACACATATAAACTTACCAAAAACGAAGGTTTATGAAAAAAAGATCACCTGTGTCAAAACTCATCCAAACGGAGATTTTTGACACAGGGTAACCGCCAAATAATCCCCCGTACCTGAAAACACAGAACCGTCAGCCGAACAGACTGACGGTTTTCGCATATTCACTTTACCACGGCATAACCAGAGTCCCCGGCTGGCTGCGGAACAGCTCTGTCAGATACTCTTCCACCTTCATCCCGTTCGCACAGGCAGTAGCAGCGACGGAATACATCATCGCACTCGCTTCCGCGCCTTTCACCGATGCTGAGAACAGCCAGTTGCGTCTGCCTACACACATGGGTCGTACCGCATTCTCCGCACGGTTGTTGTCAATCGGAATATCTCCCGACTCGAGAAACCGGCACAGATACTTCTTCTCGTTCTTGGCATACTGTACCGCTTTCGCAAGATTTGATCCTCCCGCCGGTTCTACCGTATCAAGCCATGCGTAAAAAGCTTCAAGGACAGGTTTCGACTGTACCTGACGCGCGTTATGGCGTTCTTCACTTGACATGGGCGGAGCAATCTGCTCATCTTTTTCATTGCGCCCGCTGTACTTCCGTTCCAGCAGAAACAGCTGATTGCAGTATTCCACACCTTTCGCAGCAGCGGAAGTGGGAAGCAGATCTTTATCACCCGGCAGGGCATCCACAAATTTTCTTCTCACATGAGCCCAGCATCCGCAGCGGAAAGCTTTCTTCAGCTTGTTGTAAGCGTCATAGCCATCGCATACGATGTATCCGCTGTAATCTCCAAGGAATCTTGCTGCATGGTCGCCGTTCCGGGTGGGCTGGTAGTCGAACAGAATGTTGTTCTTTCCGTCCACCTTCCCATTGCAGTATACCCACATACGGGAATCCGTTTTCGCTTTCTTACCCGGTTCATGCAGAACCTGTACGACCGTTTCATCAGCATGAATGACTGATGAAGTGACAAGCTCCCGGTGCATCTGATCACATACAGGCTTCAGCCATCTCTGCGATGCCATGATGATCCAGTTCGCCATTGTCGTGGAAGAAAGATTCACACCCTTAGCCTTGAAGTCTTTCTCCAGACGGGTCAGCGGCACTGCCTTACAGTATTTCTCATAGGCTATATGTGCCAGAAGTTCCGGTGTGCAGAAGCTGTGCGGAATCATGGGTGCGGGAACTTCCGCTGTACGGATATGGCACGGTTCGATATCGGGAAGATCAGCATCTCTGGACTCGTCCATACCGCAGGCAGTACACTTCACCACTTCCGCAATATGACGGCGCAGGAACATACGGGCAGGAACGTATACCAGCTCATCTCTGATCTTTTCTTTCCCGATGACCACCATTTCAGAGCCGCACCTGTCACAGATCTTGTCTGCAGCTTCGTGAACTACTTCTTCCACTTCCATATCGGCATAGATTTCATCACGGGTACGTTTTACTCTCTTGCTCGCTTTGACGTCGATATACTCCGGATTTTTCAGATTTACATCCGCAGTCTGTTCCGCTTCATCAAATATGTGAAGCTGTTCCGAATTTTCCAGGATTACTTCGGTCTTCTCGCTTTTCTGTCCGTATACCTGTTTCTCAAACCATGCAAGACGTTCCTTCAGAACGGAGACTTCATCTGGTCTCGATGCGGATTCCGGCGGATGATGCAGGCTTCGGCAGTTCGAGCGGAACGAGCTGTTTTTCCTGCAGCATGGATTCGCGGATTTTCCGGAGGTAGTGGTAGTAGGAACTTGTTGCCACACCGTTTTCCTGACACCACGCTTTGATACGCATCCCGCTTTGCTGACATTCCATAATCCGCTGCTGCCATTGTTCCATTGAGACTGTTGCTTTGATTTCCGTAATTGCTGTTGTTATTTTGTTCATGGTGTCCTCCCTGACCTTGTGCTCCAATTCCTCGATTCGAGTGTTTGGATCACTTTATCTCTGCAGGAATTTTACCATGGTTTTGTGATTTTCTTTAGACGTGGATTATTTGGTAGTTACTCATTGAATCATAATTTTCAACCCAGTCCCACACCCAACCACCCTCTCCCATATTTCTTACCGAAACCCTGCCATTTCAGTTTTAACCACCCCCCATTTCACCAGATTTCCTTTCAAAAATGCGGTTTTGCACCTGTCCATTCTCTGCGGTATACTGAAACCACCACAGGGAACGGACAACCTGAACCAAAGCCGGAACGAAAGGAACAACACTATGTCAACAAGCGAACTCATCCGTACCATTGAAGAACTGCAGACTCTGGAACAGCTCATCCGGGAAGCAGAAGCCGAAGCGGAATCTCTGAAAGACAGCATCAAGGATGCTATGGTGGAACAGGGCACAGAAGAACTGGAAGTCGGAACCCACATCATCCGGTACACCACCGTTCTGACCCAGCGGTTTGACAGTACCTCCTTCAAAAAGAAGTACGAAGAACTCTACCGGGCATTCACCAAGCAGACCACCAGCAAGCGATTCACCATCAGCTGAGAGGGGGGAACTGCCATGAAAGAGATAAGCAAGTACAGCCGTCTGGCTATGTATCTGGAAAAGCTTTATGACCGCCTGAACGAAGATTTTTTCTCCGGTGAACTGGAACGGCCTGTCATCACCATCCAGTCTACCGCAAGAGCCTACGGGCACTACACCCTGTACGATGCATGGAGTGTGAAGGGAGAGGGCTACCGAGAGTTGAATATTGGTGCAGGGACACTGGACAGACCCATCGAAAATGTCCTGGCCACTCTCCTGCATGAAATGTGCCACCAATATAACGATGTGGTTCTGAATGTGCAGGACTGTTCCAGAGGAGGGACATACCACAACAAGCTGTTTCAGAAAACGGCAGAAACACACGGTCTGACGGTACGTAAAACAGAGAAATACGGCTACAGCAGAACAGAACCATCGGATGTACTACTGGAATGGATTTTGAATCATAATATTCAAGAGATTCAGCTGTATCGGAATGACCTGCCAATGGTTCCTGTGGTGATACCCGGCGGAGAGACTGCCGGAACAACGGTACACACGGGGAATAAAAACGGTTCCAGACGGTACTGCTGTCCGATGTGCGGGATGATTGTCCGGGCGACCAGAGTGGTGCATGTAATCTGCGGAGACTGCGGGATGGATCTGGTGGAAGGATGATCAGGGGGAATATAACGTGGTGTGAGGGAGAACAAAAGACACTCCCTCTTATCACATATTATATCATTTTTGTGATTTTGTTTAAGCTGAACAAAAGAACGATTTTTTTTGTTACTTATACATCCGTTATAATGACAATATACTTTTAATGGTAAATATGGTATAATGAAGAAAATGAGGTGAATTATTATGGCCTTAAACGATTTTGCATGGGCAAAAAGCAATCCCAGAAAGTCCCTGTACTGTCACATGTACGAAGCTGCGGTTGCAATCCGTACTCTGCTGACAGACAGCATATACGCACCGGTACTGCGGAATCTTTCCTTCTGGTTGGGGCTTACTTCCGAAGAAACTATCCGACTGCTTATGTACCTTGCAGCCCTCCATGATATCGGCAAAGCACATCCGCTTTTTCAGAACCATAGATCCGTTCCGTTTGCTATACAGTATTTTCAGGATCATCCGGAATACATAGGTAATTATCTCATGCATCCCGATTATCGTCATGAAAAGGGAAGCTGTACAGCAGTCTGGCGGATCTGGAAAGACAATGCTGTGTTTGAACCAAAACTCATCAAAGCATTTGCCAATATAATGACACTGCATCATCAAGGGAAAAAAGGCAATGATTACTGTATTTCCCCAAACCCGGACTGGGATCATCCGGAATGGCAGGGACTGCAGGATGAACTGGAAAGGAAAATACGATTCTGGATAAATCCACCGATGGTTACGGGAAAACAGATCCGTCATATGGATGCAGCCTGTACTATGATTACGGCTTTAGTCATTTTTACAGACTGGATTATCTCATCGGAACTTCTGAGTACGTACGGCGAACCTGCACCGGAAGAACAAATTGAAAACCGGGTGAGAATGTTCCTGAACGCTGCCGGACTGGCGGACTGCAATGGGATTTCTGAGAAGCACATCTGGGAGATATGGCCTTGGATGAAAGCGGAATCTCTGCGGCCGGTGCAGTCTGTATTGGATACATATCTATCACAAAGAAATGAAATGCCGACTCTGATGATTCTGGAAGCTCCCATGGGAGAGGGAAAAACCGAAGCCGGTATTTATGCAGCACTGCGGATGGCTGCGTACTGGGAAAAAAGCGGTTTATACATTGGTTTGCCGACAGCCGCTACTTCCAATCAGATGCATAGCAGAGTGAATGCACTTCTGGAAACACACAACATTGGATCTGCCAGACTTCTGCACAGTATGGCTTGGCTGGAAGATTCGGATGATACAATGGTACAGGATGCTGACAATGAGTACAGCGACTGGCTGAAACCTTCCAAAAGATCACTTCTTTCTCCATGGGCAGTAGGAACTATCGATCAGGCACTGATGTCTGTATTGCGGGTAAAATACGGTGTTCTGCGTCTGCTGGGGCTGTCCGGAAAAGTTCTTGTACTGGATGAGATACATGCATATGATGCGTATATGTCTTCCATAATCAAACGGCTTCTGGAATGGTGTAAAGCATTGAAAATTCCGGTTGTAATGCTTTCTGCGACACTGCCGGAAGAAAAAAGAGCGGAACTGCTGTCAGTATATACTTCTGATACACCGGCAGCAAAAGGGTATCCGCAGATTTCTGCTGTGTTTGATGATGGAAAGCTGGAACAGATCGTAGTAGATGGAAGTTATCAAAAGCAGACTGTTTCCATCAATAGGATACCGGTCTCCATGACAGAACCGGCAGAGATTGCCACATATTCTGAAAAAAAGATTGTTTCCGGCGGCTGCCTTTGTATCCTTGTCAACACCGTAAAAGCGGCACAGGAGATCTACAGGTATCTGAAAGAAAAGAATCCGGAATATCCTCTGTTGTTGTTCCATTCCAGATTTACAGCAGCCAGGAAAAAAGAGATTGAAGAAGAATGTATCCGGTTGTTTGGCCCGGATCACAGCAATCGTCCGGATAAAGCGATTCTTGTGGCTACGCAGGTGGTGGAGCAGAGCCTCGATCTGGACTTCGATGCAATGATAACAGAAATCGCACCGGTTGACCTGCTTCTGCAGAGATGCGGCAGACTGCATAGACATAAAGATACCCTGAGACCTGCAGCACTATCTGAACCGGAACTTGGAATTCTTGTCCCCACGGACAGAGAGTACGGGGCGGCAGAGATGATATATTATCCTCTGCTGCTGGACAGAACAATGGATGTTTTACAGGAGTATCCTTGCATACACATTCCGCAGGACATTCCGGTTCTTGTGAACAGAGTGTATCAGATGCATACCATGGCACAGGATGAAATGGAAGCATTTTTGAAAATACAATTTCAAGAGGACATTCTGACAGGGCAGGCCGAAATGGTAGAGCTGGATCCGCCAAATGCCAGAGCATTCCAGTTGAAGAATACATCTGCATTTTTGGAAGACGATGACCAGTCTGTTCAGGCCAAGACAAGATTCAGTGAAGAAACTGTCCGGATTGCTATTGTACCGGAACGCCTCTATAAGCAGGTACAGGACAGTACAGGTATATCGGCCGACCTTGCCCGGCGGGTGATGCTGTACAGTGTGACGGTACGGAAAAAAGTGTTGGATACGTTTCAGATTGCCTGTCCGGATAACAGGAATCCTTTACAGGGGAAGGGAAAACTGCTCGGAGTATCGCTGTATTGTGCAGCAGAAGAAAGCTGTAAGCCAAACGAAACATGCCGTGTCTGTTTTCAGGAAGGTTGTATACTGGCAGACAAGGAGATGGGAATGATTATGAAAAGGAAGGGGGATACAGAATGACATTCAATGTACTATCGGAACCATGGATTCCGATAAAAACATCCGATGGAGATGTGAAAGAACTGGGAATTCTGGAACTGCTGGAAAAAGCATCGGAACTTCTGGAAATAGCAGATGCTATGCCCCATTACGAATATGGTATATACCGGATGCTGTTTGTATTCCTGATGGATGCATACCGACCGGAAACAGATGATGATATTTATTATGATCTGTTAGACGATGGCTCATTTGATATGGAACGTATCAATGAATATGTGGAAGCCTGTAATGCTGATGGGGAACGGTTCGATCTTCTGGATGAAAAGTATCCGTTTATGCAGTGCGGAAAAGACCAGTGGGCTGCAGATGCAAAAGTGAAATCCTCTGCGAACCTTTCGTCTGTGTTTGCGGCAGGTAATAACCATGTGCATTTCGACCACTGCCGGGAAAAGGATCGGAAACTGACCTTTGCAGAAGCAGCAAAAGCAGTGTGTTCTGTGAATCTGTTCTGTACTTCGGGTGTACAGGGATATCCGTCTACGCCCAGCGGCGCACCACCGATCTACAGTATTATAAAGGGAAATACTCTGTTTGAAACACTGGTGTATGGGATGGTTGCAGTACACCAGAGCAGGAAGGATGATGTTCCGTTCTGGCGTAGTCAGGAGTATGTGGAACCCAAAAAACAAGTGGCTAAAATTTCTCTGCTGGAAGGATTGACACTTCCCTGCAGGCGGATCTGTGTACTACAGGAAAATGGAGAGATAGCTTCTGCTTTGTTCGAACAGGGATTGAATTATGTCAACTACACGGCATGGAATGATCCGTATGTATCCTATTATCAGACAAAAGCCGGGGATCGGGCAAATCTGAAACCGGGGATTGATAAGGAAACATGGCGGAATTTGGATACACTTCTGAATATTTCCGACACATCGCCGGAGATTGTCAAGCAGTATTTCCGCAATACCAATTGTCAGACTGTGCATGTATGTACATATTCGGTTGTTACCAATCAGGCTTCATATCTGGATATGCAGAAGGGTGAATACACGATTCCTGCAGATATTGTCCGGACACCACAGCGGTTTGAAGTTCTGCAGGAGGCACTAGCCGCAACGGAACTTACCGGCAGAATACTGCGGAATGCAGTAACAACACTGGCAAAAGAACTTGGATCAGACGGAAAAACAGGGGCAGCGGTATCGGAATGTGAAAGAACACTCCAACGGTATTATGCTTCTGTGAAAACGGAATTTTTCAGCTGGCTCTGTCCTGTGCTGCAGGAGGTTCCCGGAGATGAGCTGAATATGTGCAGACAGGAGTGGAATATAAAAATCCGGCGAATCTGCTGGGACACATATGATTCTTTTGCAGAGCGGCTGGGAGCAGATATCCATGTACTGATGAAAGCGCAGGAAGTAAAAAAAGATATTTTGCAGAAGGAGGGTCACTGAACATGGAAAATGCACATATACAGGAATTTTTCCAAAGGCTCGATGCACTGGAACCCAAACACCGGATTCATCTGAAAAGAAGCTGCGGGATGCTTCTGCGGGAAGCGGATGCGGAAACCATGCAGGTGTTTTTCAGAGTATTGCCGCAGGATGTTCCGGGATGGTTGGAAGACCATTGGTTCACGGCAGCCTGTATCCATTGCCTGTGGAAAGCAGAAGAAGAGAACAGAAAGCCCATGCAGGAATGTATTGCCGCAGTAAAAGAGCTGGAAGGGACTTCGGAAAGCTTTGAAAAGCGGTTTACCACACTTCTGGAAACACCATGGGAAGATGACGGTTTCCTGTGCAGAAAAATGGAACGGATGGCAAAGTACCTGAAGCAGAAAGGATATGCGGTGGACGGGGCACTGCTGCTTCGGGATCTGCTGTATTGGGATCATGAAGATAAATTTGTCCAGAAGCAGTGGATCAAGACATACTGGCAGATGACACAGAAAGAAAACTGAACGGAGGATATAGAAAATGCTTATCGAAATTCATATGCTGAAAAACTACCAGCCTACCAATCTGAACCGGGATGATACAGGCGCGCCGAAGACCTGTATGTTTGGCGGCGTACAGAGAGGGAGAATCTCCAGCCAGTGCCTGAAACACAGCTGGCGTACTTCCGGTTTGCTGAGTGATGCGATCGGGAGCAAGCAGATTGGTGTCAGAACCAGAAAATTGCCGGATCTTGTGGGGGAAGCACTGGCGGCAAAAGGGGTAAAAGAAGAATATATCACAGCCCTGCAGAAAAACCTGACCGGGATCGGCACAAAAGATGGAAAGGAAAACAAGGACGGAAAGACAGCGCAGGTAATTGCCTACAGTCCGGAAGATATTCAGGCGATTACAGATCTGATTCTGGAAAAACTGGAGAACTGCAAGACAGTCAAAGATGCAGAAAAGATCAAAGCAAAGGATTTGCAGGATATTCTGGGTAAGAACACCAAGCGCAGCGTTACACTGGATATGGCACTGTTCGGACGCATGGTAACTTCGGATGCCTTTGCGGATGTGGAAGCTGCCATGCAGGTAGCCCATGCGATCAGTACCAATCGCGTATATATGGAATCGGACTATTTCACTGCAGTGGATGATCTGATTGACGGAAGCGAAACGGAAACCGGCAGCGCTATGATAGGGGACATTGACTATAATTCTTCCTGTTATTATATGTATGCCTCTCTGGATACGGACAAACTGCGGGAAAACCTGCAGTATAACGATGACGCAGAAGAGATCATGAAAAAGATCGTTCCCGTGCTTGTGGAAACCATGGCAATGACCAACCCTTCCGGAAAACAGAATTCCTTTGCCGGACATTCCCTGCCTTCTGCTGTATTGGTGGAATGTAAAGAAAAGCATATCCCTGTCAGCTATGCCAATGCCTTTGAAGAACCTGTGAAACCGGAAAAGGGCCACGGACTGGTATACGGCAGTATCTGTGCTCTGAAACAGGAATGTGAAAGCATAGCAGCGGATTTTGGACTGGCTGTGGAAAAGCGGCTCTGGTTCTCCCGGGATGCTTCTGTCTCCTTTGGGGAAGATATAGCTGTAAACTGCCGGAACTTCCGGGAACTGCTGGATCAGATTCCGCAGGTATAATGGGAGGCGCATATGGGAATTCCCATTTTACTGTTTCGACTGGAAGGGGTTCTGCAGAGCTGGGGAGAACATTCCAAATGGGACTACCGGGACAGTGCGGACTTTCCTTCCAAATCCGGGGTTGTCGGTCTGATTGGATGTGCGCTCGGGCTGGAACGGAATGATACCCGTCTGGGGGAGATCAGCCGGAAGCTGCATATGATTGTCCGTGCAGACAAGCCCGGTGAACTGATTTCCGATTTTCATACGGTATCGGCTGAAGTGCTGTACAATGCCGAAGGAAAACCGCGTGGCGGCGGCAGTACCGTTATCACACACCGCAGTTATCTGCAGGATGCCAGTTTTCTTGTGGGGCTGACCGGGGATGTGACACTGCTGGAAGAGATTGAAGCAGCGCTTCAGAATCCCAGATGGACACCATATCTTGGACGGAAAAGCTGTGTACCGACTGTACCGATCATCGGAACTGTGACAACAGAATATGATTCACTTCTGCAGGCAATGGAAAAATATCCAGTACGGAAGTGCCGCCGGAACGGGAAAGTACTGCAGGAAACCCCTCTGTTGGTGGAGATGGAGAGTGAAGGAATGGAAGGCAGACAGCGGCCGGATGAGCGGTCTTGTGAACCGGGACTGCATTATCAGAACAGAAGAGTGGTGGTACGCAGGATTGTGAAGCAGGAGGAAAACGATGTATCTGAGTAAAATCGGTCTGGATATACGCGCGGCTTCTGTGCGTCAATCCATGCGGGACTGCGGCGATATGCACCGGAATGTACAGAAATTGTTCTCCGCCCCCAGAGCAGAAGAGAGTGTTCTGTATCGGGTATATCAGAATGAAACAGGCTGTTTTCTCTACACCATGTCAGAAAATATGCCCCGGGAAACGCAGGATACCCTTCACAACGGAATGCATATTCTTGGATGCAAAGACGTTTCAGCTATGGAAGTGGCGTTTATACCCGGAAGACAGCTGCGATTCAATCTTCTGACAATGCCGTTTAAGAAGGTCTATGATGGGGTCAGCAAAAACAGCCGCAGGAAATTTTTGCAGTCTCCGGAAGAGAGGGCGGCATGGCTTCAGCGAAAAGGAGAACAAAACGGTTTTCAGATTCTCAGCATGGAGGAACTGCAGGGGAACATACTGACAAGCCGCCAAAAGGGAGAAACGATGTATATTCCGACTGTCCGGTATACAGGGGTTCTGTGTGTACAGGACAGGGATGCGTTTATTCACGGATGGAAATATGGTATTGGTGCTGAGAAAGCATATGGTTTGGGAATGCTGTTGATCCAGTGATAGAAATGAATTTTTTGTGAACGAAGTGTATACCCCACGTGTGTGGGGATGAACCGCGGTACAGAGTATCCGGACAGCAAACGCAACGGTATACCCCACGTGTGTGGGGATGAACCGCAGATTGACGAATTTGAGAAGTGCCACACGCTGTATACCCCACGTGTGTGGGGATGAACCGCGATGCACACCGATAAAGATCTGGCCTGGCTCCGTATACCCCACGTGTGTGGGGATGAACCGAATTTTGAGACGGCCCACAAGACCGCAACCCTGTATACCCCATGTGTGTGGGGATGAACCGTACCGCTGTATGAGACGGGCGGCAGAACTATTGTATACCCCACGTGTGTGGGGATGAACCGTAGTTGTTGCTGATCTCCACACCATTCATATGGTATACCCCACGTGTGTGGGGATGAACCGCATACGACGAAACCACGGCCTACGGCGACAACCCGTATACCCCACGTGTGTGGGGATGAACCGAAGCTCTATACCATACCGGAGGACAACGAGCAGTATACCCCACGTGTGTGGGGATGAACTACATTGATGGGGTATAACATATGCCAAAAGATTTCCATAAACCGTGGTAAATCGGACAGTACCGGTACTTCATTCCGTCACCGCGTATAGATCCTGCATAATGTTCCCAACGGATGCCATACATTATAGTCCAGATTTGTCTGTACTCCGAACAATACATCTTTTCCCGCTCCATTCCGGTTCTTGACAATCTTGAATGCGGCAACATTGGTGTCTTTGGGAATAGAGATGCGTTTTTCAGCACCGGATGGTTCCTGTATTTTTACGCAGAATTCCTGCGGATTGATCATTTTGAACATCAGCATATTGTCTGTGACATGCATGATGTGTTTGGCATTTGCAATGTTATTGGAGTTCAAATCCTCCGGATTCTTGTAAACAGTATCATCGGTCAGCTGGAATGTGGCAAGCCCTGTGATACTATCCGGATCACTTTTTATAACTTCGGATAACTCAGTTGCGGTCTGCTGCAGTTCACCCCACTCGGCACTTCCGCAGCTTTTCAGGGTATCATATGCCACAACTCTGCACCCTTTCTTCTTTGCGGTTCGGATTTCCATACGGATGCGTTCGATACTGTAGTCGTCACTTATATTCTTAAAATGAAACATATTCCGGTAATTGGTTTGCAGCCAATCCAGTATGTTCAGATAGGCCTTAAATGTGCTGCTTTCCGCTTCCAGACGTTTCATATAGTCTTCCGTTGTCTCATGTAGCTGTTTCTCTATCGGCTGTCCATCCGTTGTGCGGAACTGCGGCTGAGTAATATCTGATTGGGTCATGTGCAGTGTCTGACCATGCAGTGCACAAAGCTGCGGCATATTGACGATGGTACATAACAGGATTTTTTCAAACTGTTCCTGTGTCATTTCATTTATACGTTCCGGCTTCTTAAACAGTTTCCTGTACACTTCGTTATTGGCAATCCACTTTATATGCAGCAAAGCCATTTTCTCCGGGGTTAAATCTGCACTGTAAGTTTTATAATAGTCTTGTAGAAAACTGTAAGAGATTCTTCCACCGTCATCATGAAAGTCATCTGCATGGAGGCTGTAGTTATACTGTTCCAGTAATGATATGTTATTGGATATGTGGCCAAGCAGAACAAGTTCGGCGGATGTAGTAATTGTGGTTTGGGATAGGTTTTCTTCCTCATGAGTCATAAAATCACACTCCTCTTAAAACTGAATAAAATAGGTATTGACAGTATTCTCGTAGGCCGAACGCTCCTCAAGAGCGGGCGGTTCAACTATGTTTTCTATGTTTTCTGTATTGTTTTTGGATACACCATCCTGCTTTTTTCGTGGTGTGTTTTTGGGTACACCTGTTTTGGTTTTTCGCGACCGATTCTGTTCCTTGTCGGCATGGGGGGCACCGCCTTCATAAAAGGTGAAGTGGCTTTTCCAGTTTTCATCCGGAACAAGATATCCTTTTTCGAGAAGTTCCGCAAAGGCTTTTCTGTAGGTACTCTCTGTACAACTGGTTTTCTGCAGCAGAATGGCAGGTGAAAACCAATCTTCGTAATTGTTGGCATTCAACGCCATGTAGCTGTACAGCATGTAGGCACTGTAACTCAGGTTTTTCATTGCATCCTGAGCCGCTTGGATATTGATTTTTGTGTAACCTGCTGTTCCTTCGATTTTGTGATACGTAATTCTGCGTTGATTTTGGTTGCTTGAAAAAATCATACTGTTTTTCTCCTTTTTGTATAATATAATCTGCCAAAGAATGGATTTCTTTGGTGTAATTAGTATAACATATTTGTCGTAATTTGTCCATTCGCAGAATGCTCGAAAATTGAAGAGTGGCGGCTATTGCAGAATAATAACAGCTTTTTTCTGTCATTTTTTCCACCTTGAACAATTATTTCAATTTGTTCAATATGCACAAAAATGATGAAAAGAGGATGGGTCTGGACTTTGCATTGATGATGTAAAGATTACGCAACTATCGTCTGAGTAAGGCAAATTGCGGGAATTCCCTGATATAGGATCTGGGTGTGTTTTTGGAAATATCGTCCATGGAATAATGTTGCTGAAGATGTCTGACAGCCCGTTTTTGGGGGAGCTTACATGAATCTTGGGATATATACGTAGAGGCAGGAGCCTGTCATTGTAGTGAATGGTTCCCAGCAGTACGAACATCAGAAAAAGGACAGGATTTATTACCTGCCCTTTTGTATTGAATCTTAATATTCAAATATACCACAACATATATTCAATCAATTTATAATATTGACTTTTGGTTGCATATATAGTATAATACATGTACCAAAATCACGAAATCACAGTTTCCACTTTCAGACTTTCCACAGTTATTCGAAAATCTCCTGTATCACACTTGCACTTTCCACACCCCTTCCACCCCCACGCAAAAAAGAGAGGGAACGGTTTCCCATCCCCTCTCGGATTTATACACTTTTGTGTATGCTTCCTCAATTACTTGTTGCCGAAGTATCTTTCCAGCAGGCCTGCAAATGCCTTGCCGTGTCTTGCTTCGTCCCGGGCCATTTCATGAACGGTGTCATGGATAGCGTCCAGGTTCAGCTGCTTAGGCTCCGCCGAACGTAGTGGATTTCACAAGGAAAATACAAGCAAAAAACCAATCATCAAAACCAATTTTATCCAGTTTTGTGTAGAATCAATCCTGTTTTTTGTTGGGATCACAGGCAGGCTGCTGCCTCCTGAATCAAATTTCTTATAATTATTAATTATTTAATTGAATTGACAAATCTTCCATTAGGATATATAATATAAAATAATATATCTACCTTCGGAAATATTTACACCAATGGAGGACAGTATGAGAACAAAGAAGATTCTTGCGTTTCTGATTTCTGCCGTAATGGCAGTACAGGCGGTACCGATGTCTGCGGCGGCCGTGGAGGCAGAGATACAGGAGACGGCTGAAATACTTGAGGAACCGGTACTGCTTCAGGAGGAACCTGAAGAACCGGAAGTGCATGTGATCCCGGATGTGATGGTTTCAGAAAAAGCGACGGAATTATATGCAGCTGCGGTGGTATCGGGGGATTTTGAATATGCAGTCAAAAATGACGATACTGCGACCATCACCGGATTTGTCGGGGAAGTTAGCGGCGATCTGGTGATTCCCGGGGTGATTGATGGGTATACAGTAACTGAGATTGGGAATTATGCCTTCTATAACTGTTCCGGCTTTACGGGAAGTCTGACGATTCCGGACAGTGTTACTTCTATAGGGGAGGGTGCATTCTCTGACTGTTCCGGCTTTACGGGAAGTCTGACGATTCCGGACAGTGTTACTTCTATTGGAAATCATGCATTCTCTGACTGTTCCGGCTTTACGGGAAGTCTGACGATTGGGGACAGTGTTACTTCTATTGGGTATTTTGCCTTCTATAACTGTTCCGACTTTACGGGAAGTCTGACGATTCCGGACAGTGTTACTTCTATTGGGGATTATGCATTCGAGTGCTGTTCCGGCTTTACGGGAAGTCTGACGATTCCGGACAGTGTTACTTCTATTGGGGGAAGTGCATTCTCTGAATGTTCCGGCTTTACGGGAAGTCTGACGATTGGGGACAGTGTTACTTCTATTGAGGATTATGCATTCTTTTACTGTTCCGGCTTTACGGGAAGTCTGACGATTCCGGACAGTGTTACTTCGATTGGGGAGTCTGCATTCCAAAACTGTTCCGGCTTTACGGGAAGTCTGACGATTCCGGACAGTGTTACTTCGATTGGGAATTATGCATTCAGTCACTGTTCCGGCTTTACGGGAAGTCTGACGATTCCGGACAGTGTTACTTCTATAGGGGATTATGCATTCTATAACTGTTCCGGCTTTACGGGAAGTCTGACAATTCCGGACAGTGTTACTTCTATTGGGGAGTTTGCATTCTATGACTGTTCCGGCTTTACGGGAAGTCTGACGATTCCGGACAGTGTTACTTCGATTGGGAATTGTGCATTCTATTACTGTTCCGGCTTTACGGGAAGTCTGACGATTCCGGACAGTGTTACTTCTATTGGGGAGTCTGCATTCTATTGCTGTTACGGCTTTACGGGAAGTCTGACGATTCCGGACAGTGTTACTTCGATTGGGTGGGGGGCATTCTATAACTGTTCCGGCTTTACGGGAAGTCTGACGATTGGGGACAGTGTTACTTCGATTGGGGATGAGGCATTCTATAAATGTTACGGCTTTACGGGAAGTCTGACGATTGGGGACAGTGTTACTTCGATTGGGGATGAGGCATTCTATAACTGTTACGGCTTTACGGGAAGTCTGACGATTCCGGACAGTGTTACTTCGATTGGGGATTATGCATTCTATTACTGTTACGGCTTTACGGGAAGTCTGACGATTCCGGACAGTGTTACTTCGATTGGGGATTATGCATTTAAGTCCTGTTCCGGATTCACGGGCAGCCTGATAATTGGAGACAGCGTGATTTCCATCGGTACCTATGCATTTGATTCTTGCAGTGGTTTTTCTGGAGAACTTATCATCGGTAAAAGTGTTACATTAATTTGTGACTCTGCGTTCAGAAGTTGTTACAATTTTACTGGCTCTTTAACCATCCCCTCATCAGTTGAAACTATCGAATATGCAGCTTTTGCGTTCTGTAGAAATATACACAATGTATTTTTCAATGGAGATATTCCCGCAAATCTGGGGGGATATTTCTTCTTTGATTTCCCAACAGACTTCACAATTTACTACCCCGAAGGAAACACATCCGGCTGGACATCCCCCACATGGACTGCACCGGACGGAACCGTATACAATACAGCAACATTTGTGCCGGATCAATCCATAACAGTCGAATGGGATACCGCGTCCGTTACACTCATTGTAGGGGACTCCTATGATTTTTCCGGTGAAGTTCGGTCATCGTTCAAAGATCTGTACGCTGTTCATTTCACGGTCAACAACCGGACAAATCAAGCAGATGGGATCGACTATTTTCGTACCGAATCCCCCGGCAGATATTTCAGGCTTGACGAAATTCCTTCCCTTACCGCCGGGGAAGTCCTGACCGGTCTGCAGGTTACCAACGGCCTTGATTCGCTCGAACTGGTTCCCGGGGAATATATCATCCGTATGTGGGTGAAAGATACTGCGGGAAACTCCGTATACAAAACCAAGGAATTGACAGTAATTGAAAAGCAGATTGTACTTCCGCCGGAAACTATGGTGCAGCCCACTTCCATCAAAGCCGGTGAATCCGCCGCATTCACACTGACTGCCTATGAGAAACTGACGGATGTCTACGTTCAATTCATGCTGACAGATGGCAGCTGGATGAATGAAGACACCTGTGCGGAAGAGTATGCACTTTCCGCAGCATCGGAAGAAGACGGCGTATATACCTATACTGCGGATATTACCCTGAATACTCCCGGCAATATGTACGACGGAAACCGCCGGTACTTCCGTTTTGTCTACACGGACGGAGAGGGCAGAGTGAACTATACGGATTTGAAAACTATTGTCGTAACTACGGATGAAAAACAGATAGAACTGAAGATCATTTCCGGCGGTACCCAGAGTGACAGTATGATCCATATGAACGATGTAAAGATCGTATTGTCAGTTGTCAGCGATGATGGAAGCAAACCGAAAAACGTAAGTATTGATTATCTTGACGGGGATTCAAGTAAAGTATCTTTTTATTACAATAAGGATACCAGACAGATCATCGGAAACATCATCAGTACACCGGAGGGCGAGGAAGTACTGTATACGCTTCAGCTGAACATTCAGTATGCCGGAGACGATAATATCTATCAGATTGCCCGATCGCTGTTTGTTTATCCAGTAGATAAGGAAACGAATTTTATCGTCAAAGCCATTGATAAGGACACACAGAAAGAAGTTGCAGTATCCGGAGCAACGGTGGAAATCTACAGTGACAGAAACGGCAAAAATCTTGTGGCAACACTTCCGCCGACGGATGCGAACGGCAGAACTTCCTACACCTGGAACGGAAAATACAAGAATCTTTATGCGGTCGCCTATAAGAAAGTTGCATCAGAGATGACGGAACATGATGTAGCCGGAGAATATGAAAAATATTATCTGGAACTTCGTTCCGATACCATCGAACCGAGCAACGGTGAAATTACCATCGATCAGATTCATCAGGGAAAGACAGTGACTCTGCTGCTGGATCGTCCGAAATTCCATCTGAATCTGACAGTAGCGTATTTTGTACCGAAGGATAATTGGTGGAACAGACAAAAATATAAGGAAATGGGTGCGTTTGAGGATTACTATGATGATGTTGCTGCTCTGATGAAGGAAACGAACAAGCGGCTGCTTGAGTCTACCGATGGATATTTTTGTATTGATACGGCGTATATTTATTCAACGGATAAAGATATGGTGGAAGAAGGAATTGCAGATATAAATTGTTCGTACAGAGGAAAATTCCATGTGTCTTTTGGTTCATCTACAGATTTTACCATAATAAATAATCAGTACGCAAAAGTAGGTGGAATTCATATCGCTAAATATCCTCTTCAATATCCAGAAAATTCAATAAGTAATGATACAACATTCTATGATGAATCAAGAGTACAACACTCTGCTTTGGCTCTTGTACATGAAATAGGACATTATGTACTAGGCCTTTTGGATGAATATCTCTCAAACGAATATGATGAACATTCTTCTGGTTATCTAGACTGGGACTATGATATTAATGAAATCGATTTATATTATGATCTTGACAAAGAATACTATTTTGGGTTAATGAGTAATCAAATTTATAACCATGAACTTTCATATTCTGAATTATATTCATATCTATATATTATTGGAAAAAGCGATTGGAGTAATGATATGTTGACACGTCAATATGTCAATACATATCGTGGGAAAACTAATATGTCTTGTTGGGAATGGTTAAAAAATACATATTACAGTTGGCATAATGGAGTTATTGATTCTCCATATATATATTATTTTGAATCCCCTGCTGTATATCATAATAAATTTAATGAAGAACTGGGTTGGTATGAAGGAAATGGGGTAAAGTATCAAACTCCCCGCACCTTCTCCGATTTTACCGACACCGTAACCATAGTGGACTGCCGTACCTCTCCGACTTTGCTTTATACCAGCGAAAGCCCTGTCCTCTACTCCGACAACAGCCTGACCTACGATGTCCGTACCCCCATTGCCTACGCGGGCGTAATCTACGACACCGCCGAGCAGACCTACAAAGTCAAGCTTATTCCACAACTTTCCGGCGAAATCCATCTCTACGACGTCACTTCCGACGTATGTACGGAAATCCTCCTCACCGAAGCGGAGGATGGCTGTCTCTACGGTATTCTCGATTCTTACCCCGAAGATGGCACGTCCGTCCTGTTCGAACTGGAGATGACCGATGGTACAACCTGCTATCTCAACTCCTTCTATTCCTATGTTTCCGATCCCGTTCTCGAATACAATTCCAACGATTACGGCAGCGGTTTCAACTTCACCGTCGCATTCTCCTTTGAAACCCTGAACCGCTTCATCATCACAGAAATGGAATTTGTAGATGCTTCTCCCGCTACGCTGAACAAGGGCGGTCAGCCGTACTATATTGCTATCAAGGAAGAGACTGACTATAAAGGATATCTTTCCGCCAATGCATATGGTGCGCTTGACCTGACAACGCTCGCATGGTACCGCTTCGAGGACGGTGCATGGAATAAATGTGAGAGCGAAACGGATATCGGCATGGATGGTGTGGTTGTATCAACAGCTGCAGACGTGGAAGGACTGTACATGATTCTCGGTGAACCTGCATCGGAAGAGAACACTCTTTCCGTAATTACCGATCTTCAGGCTATTCCTGTCGATACGATCGATGGTGGTATCCTATTTACATTTACAGACAATAATGATGCCGAAGAAGTTCTTGGTTACAGTGTTTACTACAGTAAGACTCCCTTTACCGACACCAATGACGCATTATACTATCCGAATTTGTTTACCGATTCTATCATAACACTGACTTTCCCTGAAGCCGGATGCGAATACTATCTTGCAGCTATAATACACGGATTGGAGGGCAGTATTTCTGAACTCAGTGAAGTTGTTTCCTGTGTCTCCGGTGTCCACATGATGGAAGGGAGCAATATTCCAGTATCATGGCAGCAGAAGTATTGTTTGTGGGATATTCCTGGCGAAATCATTGACGATAAGGATAATGACGGTGACGGGCTGACGAATCTTGAGGAATATCTGGAAGGGACTGATCCACTGACTGCAGATAATTCAAACGATGTATACTCCGACCTCAACGCCGACGGCCTCACCGACGAAGCCGACGCGCTGTACCTCCTTCGTCACACTCTCCTGCCCGAGCGGTATCCCCTCCCTGCAGGTGATGCAGACTACGACGCAGATGGTACTGTGACAGCAAAGGATGCTGTGTATCTGTACAATAAGATTCTGACGCCTGCACAGTATACGATCGATTAACATCACAAACCGCATCGATACGACAAAGCGAAAGGACAGGTCTATTCGGCCTGTTCTTTTTTCGCTGAATCATAATTTTCAACCCAGTCCCACACCCAATCACCCTCTCCTATATTTCATACCGTAACCCCGCCATTTCAGTTTTTAACCACCCCCCATTTCACCAGATTTCCTTTCAAAAATGCGGTTTTGCACCTGTCCATCTTCTGCGGTATACTGAAACCACCACAGGGAACGGACAACCTGCACCAAAGCCGGGAACGAAAGGACAGACATCATGTCAACAAGCGAACTCATCCGCACCATTGAAGAATTGCAGACTCTGGAACAGCTGATCCGGGAAGCAGAAGCCGAAGCGGAATCTCTGAAAGACAGCATCAAAGCCGTCATGGTGGAAAAAGGTATGGAAGAAATGGAGGCCGGAACGCACATCATCCGGTATACCACCGTTCTGACCCAGCGGTTCGACAGCACCTCTTTCAAGAAAAAGTACGAAGAACTCTACCGGGCATTCACCAAGCAGACCACCAGCAAGCGATTCACCATCAGTTGAGAGAGGGGCTGCTATGAAAGAAATCAGCAAGTACAGCCGTCTGGCTATGTATCTGGAAAAGCTCTATGACCGACTGAACGAAGACTTTTTCTCCGGGGAGCTGGAACGGCCTGTCATCACCATCCAGTCTACCGCAAGAGCCTACGGGCACTACACCCTGGACGATGCATGGAGTGTGAAGGGAGAGGACTACCGAGAACTGAACATCGGCGCCGGTACACTGGACAGACCCATCGAAAACGTCCTTGCCACCCTGCTGCATGAGATGTGCCACCAATACAACGATGTGGTACTGAATGTACAGGATTGTTCCAGAGGGGGGACATACCACAACAAGCTGTTCCAGAAGACTGCGGAAGAACACGGCCTGACGGTGCGGAAAACAGAGAAGTACGGCTACAGCAGAACAGAACCATCGGATGTACTGCTGGAATGGATTTTGAATCATAATATTCAAGAGATTCAGCTGTATCGGAATGACCTGCCAATGGTTCCTGTGGTGATACCCGGCGGAGAGACTTCCGGAACAACGGTACACACAGGAAACAAAAACGGTTCCAGACGGTACTGCTGTCCATCGTGCGGGATGATTGTCCGGGCGACCAGAGTGGTGCATGTGATCTGCGGGGACTGCGGGATGGATCTGGTGGAAAGGTAATTGGGGGAAAGATTTAGACTATATAAGGGGGAGCAAAAAAGTCCCCCCTTTTTAGTCAGAATGATATACCACAGTTCGGATAATTTGACACAGTCCATCTTCTGTGCTATACTTTCTTACGAAAAAATACAAACCACATTTGGTTTCCAATTTGGTTTCCAACACATTTTCGGGAGACTGCATACACCTGAAATAACAAGGTATTTCCTTGCGATTTCGCCTATAGCCAAGCGGTAAGGCAGAAGTCTGCAAAACTTTTATTCCCCGGTTCGATTCCGGGTGGCGCCTTGAATAACGAAAGACAGTCTCCGATTCGGGGGCTGTTTTTTGTTGCTTGTGGGCAAAAAGGAGACCCGGTTTTTTGTACAGAATGCCTGTGGGAAGCGGACGAGCGTTTCCGAATGGTTATGGCTTGCGGAAAGCATATGCCCGTACAGTATTATGGCACGAGACAATGTCGAAAACAGACTACCAGAAATCGGTTCATTATTCGCAAGAGTATATGGTATCCCTACAGTACGATGCATATTTATATCACCAGTTTCGCAGGTATTTTTGCTTCTGCGAAGAAAAAGGTTTCCGCACGATTGTGTTGAAACCTTCTTGATTATACCGCAACTGCTTCCAGCATACAGCTGTTGCCGCGCCTCAGTTTTTCACGGCTGAAGTAATCGTCGTACAGCCAGTTTTCTACCTCATGTTTTCCCAGAATCAGCGGCATCCGGTCATGGATTGCCTCTATCGTCAGGGTGGGACGGGTGGTCAGAATGACTGCGTGTTCTGTATTATCGAAAACATGGGTCATACCGGCCAGGTAAACCAGCCCTTCGCCGATATGGTATTTCCGCTTATCCGGCGACCATTCGTAATAACCGGAGGTGGGAATGGCTACGCGCCGGTTTACCACATCATCCCGGAAAAATCGTTTTTCCATGGCGGTTTCCGCACGGGCGTTGATCACCAGACTGGTACGGCGTGTCGGCTCATGGGCCAGCTCCGTCGGATCTGCCAGCGCACCGGCCAACGTAAGGCTTACAGGACGGTTGTTTTTTGTCTCCACAAACGGATAGCCCCACTTCACAATCTTGGCTCTGAGAAAATATCCGCCGCCATACAGGACAGGGATTTCATCTCCGGGAAACACTTCGCCGCGCATCAGGAAACGATTCGCATTTCCTTTTTTCTCCCGTTCCACGATGGCCGCCAGTTCCTCATCTTCAATCCATGCCTGATATCTTCCGCACATAAAATCCCCCCTGTCGTTTACTGATTTCTTCCGGTGAACATGATTCACATCCGCTGTACATCCTGCAGAGAATACCCGATCCGCCGACTGGAAAGCTTGCCAACGGCCAGATAACCGCCGTTGGTAACTGCATGGGTGCCGTAGCGTTCCCGGATGGTGTCCATAGTATTTTCCAGCGACAGCAGACGTTCTCTTTTCCGATGATCTGTGAAGAGATCCAGCTGTTCCGGTACATTTTCCCTGTCGATGCCGATGGCGCGCACAGTAACGGAACGGAGCGGCAGACGCCAGGTATGTTTTCTTTGGAACAGCATGGCTGCTTCTCCGGCAATTTCACGGGCCAGCTGGGTTCTGTGTGGCAGCTGACACTGGTATTCCCGGACGGTCATGTCGTTTTCCCGTACCTGTACCGCTACGCCGCCTGCACTGAGACGGTTGGCGCGGAGCTTTGTACCCACTTCTTCTGCCAGCTCTTCCAGGACATACCGTACTTCTGTCTGGTCTACCAGATCCCTGACGGTAGTGGTACCGTGACCGATGGACTTGATGGGTTCTGCTTCCGCCTGCCAGAGTACCCGGGAGTTTTCCAGGCCGTTGGCATACACCCACAGCATTTTCCCCAGTTTGCCCAGCCAGGATTCCAGATATTCCACTTTCATGTTTGCGATATCGCCGATGGTGCGGCAGCCGCGGTAGTAAATTTTTTTGTACGTTTTCATCCCCACGCCCAGCATTTCAAAAGCCGGCAGGGGCCATACGATTTCCCGGAAGCTTTCATAGGGGATTTCCGTGACGGCATCCGGTTTTTTCATGTCTGAACCCAGTTTGGCAAAGACCTTGTTGAAGGAAACGCCCACCGAAATGGTCAGACCTGTTTCTGCTTTGACGGTACGACGCAGCTTTTCCGCAATTTCCCGGCCGCTGCCGAACAGATCCCGGCTTGCAGTGACATCCATCCAGCATTCGTCAATGCCCATGGATTCGATCTGATCTGTAAACCGGCTGTAGATCCGGCGGACCGCCTTGGAATAGTAGAGATATTCGTCGTAATGGGGTTCGGCGATGACCAGATCGGGACACTTCACCCGGGCCTGATAAATACTTTCCCCTGTCTGGATACCGAATTTCTTGGCGATGTTGTTCTTGGCCAGTACAATACCATGGCGCTGTTCGGTTTCGCCGCCGACGATCATAGGTACATCCCGGTATTCCGGATGTTTGAGGCTTTCAACGGATGCAAAATAGTTGTTCAGATCACAGTGCAGTATGGTGCGTGTCTCCATGTCTGCCACCCCCCTTTGAGAATAATGCGAACATACAATCAGAACGCCTGTTTGCTGTGTCTATAGTATACACGAACAATGGTTCTTTGTCAAGGGGGTTGCAGAAAAAAAGAACAAAAGTTTTTCTTTGGAGAATGGAAAAACGCCTGCTTCCGGAGAAACAAGCGTAAAATCCGAATGATATTTTACTGTTCAAGAGCCATAATCTTATCGGCGTAATCGAACAGTTCCTTGTCAGAGGCAGTGCTCATAGAAGCGTAGAAGGAGCCGAAGCCCTGGTTGCCCTTGCAGTATTCCAGCAGAGCATAACCGTAACCCTGGAAGCCGCCGAAAGCAACACCGAAGTTGTACTTCACGTTGTCCAGAATGGTTTCGATCATGAACTGAGCGTCTTCATCGCGGGTACCCTTGGTCAGGATGGAGTTTTCCACATAGGCCGGGTATACGTACTTTCTGCCGTAGAAGGACAGTGCGTCTGCAACAGCGGCGGAACGTTCAATATTGGAAATGGAAGCGGGGAAGCATACCAGCAGACCTGCTGCGGTAGCGATGTAGTTTTCCTGCAGCTGATCGTACTTGGGAATCGGTACTACGCCGTAACGTACATCATAGTCACGCAGAGCAGCGCACTGATTCAGGGTCAGAATGGTGAACACACAGCTCATTTCTTCTGCCAGAGGGCCTGCACCGGTCCAGCCCATGGGACAGTAGCTGCCTTCGGATTCTACCATCCAGGTTTTCAGCTTGTTGAAGATGGATTCGGTTTTTTCGGAATGGAAGGTAACATCGATATAGTTTTCTGCGGTTTTGGTAGTAATATCCACATAGTAGTTGGACAGGTTGTAGATGGACTGGAGCTTGCCGTGGAAGCCGTACAGGTCGCTGCCGTCTTCATCACGTACACCGTTACCGTTCCGGTCAATATAGAAATCCTTGGTCATGGAGATCAGCTTGTCGATGGTCCATTCGTTTTCATAGGCCAGCGTGTAAGGATCTTCCATATCATAGTCTTCGACCATATCCCGGTTGAAGAATACGGCTTCCAGATTGTAGTTGGACAGACACATATCTCCCATCAGCAGATAGGCGTTCTTGCCGATGGACAGTTCGTCATAGGAAGATTTGTTCCACCAGGGATTGTCCATGCTGATGAAGGGGGCATTGTTGACGTTGTAGAAATACCCTTCAGCGGACAGATAGGTGGTGTTGTACATGTTACCGGTGAACACATCATAGTCATCGGAACCGGACATAACGGCAGCCATGACATTGGCACGGAAATCTTCGTTATTCCAGGGATTGATCACGGGGGTCAGCTGCACATTCAGCAGATCGGAAACATCCAGATTCCGGTTGAAGATGGCGTCGTTCAGCACATCACCGTTCAGATCTTCTGCGATGTGTTCAATGCTGTAGGCACTGTGGTCGAAGGTATAGATATGGAATGTATACCCTTCGTAATCCAGCCCTTCAGGCAGCTGCAGTTTGAGCTCGGTATCTGCGGTATCGGTAGTGGTTTCAGCGTCTGTTGTGTCAGCAGGCCCTTCAACGGTATCGCCGCAGGCGGTAAGGGGAAGCATAACAAGCATTGCAATCAGTAAACAAAGCAGGCGTTTCATAGGCATTCTCCCGAATTTTGGATTGGTCACAGCATCTGTGCCTGTGTTTATTATAAACAATTCCTAAAGGAATGTCAATAGATATAAAAAAATCCCTGCCATACAAAATGCACAGCAGGGATAGTGAATATGTTCTGTTCGGATTACTGTTCCAGTGCCAGGATCTTGTCGGCAACGTCGTACAGTTCCTTGTCAGCAGACTGGTTTCTTGCTTCGTAGAAGGAAGCGAAGCCCTGGTTGCTTCTCTGGAAGTCCAGCATAGCACAGCTCCAGCCGGTGAAGCTGCTGTATTCCTTACCGAAGTCGTAGAATACGCTGTCCAGAATGATTTCGATCATCTTGGCGGCGTCTTCGTCACGGGTACCCTTGTACATCAGGGTGTTGTCAACGTATGCGGGCAGTACATACAGTCTGCCGTAGTAACCCAGCGTATCAGCGATGGCGGCAGAACGTTCGATGTCGGTGGCGGAAACCGGGAAGGAAACAACCAGACCGGTACCAACAGCGGTGAAGTCTTCCTGCAGTTCATCGTACTTCGGAATCGGAACGATACCGTAGTCCACATCGTAGTCACGGAATGCTACGCATCTCTGGAGAGACAGCATGGTGAAGATGCAGTTTTCATATTCAGCAAACTGAACATAGTCGGTCCATCCATCGCTCTGATACAGGAAACCGTCGGAAGCGGTGAACCAATCCTTCAGCTTGGTCAGGATTTCTTCGTTTCTTTCGGAACCGAAGTTAACCTTGATGTAGTTGTCCTCGGTCTTTTCAACGATCTTCAGGTAGTAGTAAGCCATGTTGCAGACGGAGTGGCTGGCACCGTAGATACCGTAAATATCGCCTTCTTCGTCACGGGTACCGTTACCGTTCAGGTCCTGATAGAAATCCTTGGTCATGCTGATCATGTTGTCCAGCAGCCATCTGTCTTCGTATACCATGGTGTAGGGGCTTTCCAGGTCGTTGTCATTGATCAGTTCCTTGTTGAAGAATACGGCTTCCAGAGAGTAGTTGGAGGCACAGATGTCACCCATCAGCAGGAATGCCTTGTCGCCGACAGACAGTTCTTCGTAAGCGGACTTGTTCCACCAGGGAGAATTCATGGGATCGATGTAGGGCATCTTGGTTACGTCATAGTAGTAACCGTTGGCGGACAGGAATGTGGAGTTGTAGGTGTTGCCGGTGTAAATATCGTAGGCATCGTCCCCGGACATGGCGGAATTCCGAACCATGTAACGGAAGTTGTCGTTGTCCCACTTGTTGATCACAGCAGTGATCTTAACGTTCAGCAGGTCGCTGGTGGCAAGGTTACGGTTGTAGATGGCGTCGTTCAGAACTTCACCGTTCAGCTCTTCCGCAACGTGTTCCCAGTGGTAACCGGAATGTTCGAAGGAGTAGATGTGGGCTTCGTATCCGCCGTAATCCAGATCGGCAGGTACGGACAGCGGAGGCATGGTTTCTTCTTCGGTTTCGGTCTGGGTTTCGGTGGCTTCTTCAACAGCTGTTTCGGTCTGCGCAGTGGTATCTGTTTCTGCAGGCTGGGAATCCCCGCAGGCTACCAGAGGCAGTGCTGTCAGAAGTGCCAGAAGCAGGCAGTTCAGGCGTTTCATAAGCAGTCTCCTGTGATTTTAATTTTTGATATTATAAAATAAGTGCTATGGGTACATTATAAGCGAAAAGTAAGGAAAAGTCAATAGAAAGTATATATTTAACAGGTGTAAGGAATTGAGGGCCGAAAGTTCCGTTATTCCTTATGGGCGCAGGCGTCGATGTATACCGCTGCCATGGAAGCAAAGCCATGGTTCAGGCTGCAGCCCAGGTTGGAGTGTTCCCACAGGGTTCCGGTCATATCGGCCATGTTCGAGAAGAAGTCACGGCATTCGGAGAGAACCTGATCGTGGTAACCGAAGTCGGTCAGCAGTTCCAGACGGAGGTAGTTGCCCACAATGGCGTTGGAAGGATATACATCCGGATATACCGTAGAAGCATCTCTCTTGGGACCAAAGGTGGTCAGCATCAGATTGAACAGTTCCGGATAGTCTTCTCTGGAGGCAGTACCGAAGTAGAAGGCATAGTACTGGGTAGTTTCGGTGGTGTGACCGGTCTTGGTCAGATTGCCTTCGCTGTCACGGACGCCGTTGTCTTCAAAGAAGGTACCGTTCCATGCCAGGGTACGGATCATTTCTTTCATCTGCGCGCTCTTTTCAGCCAGTGCCGGATCGTCGTACAGCTCGGCGGCGGCTTCCAGTGCAGCGGCCCAGATCATGTTGGAGGGGTAGTTCACGCCGCGGATGTAGTCGGCATCGTTGCACTTGCTCCATTCGATGAAGACCCAGCTTTCCAGATTTTCCAGCAGACCGAATTCGTTGTAGTATCTGGAGAAGAAGTTCACAAGGCCGTATACCTTTTCACGGGAAGCGTTCTTCATTTCCAGATCTCCCGTGCGGTTTACATAGTTGCGCAGTTCCAGAATGTACCACATGGTCCAGTTGGGGATGTATACGTGGTCGTTGTGGTCGGAGGGGTAGCACATGGGCAGCATTCCTTCAGGCAGGAAGGGAGACTGGTGTGCCATGGCATAGTTTTCCAGGAAGCTCTTTTCCACCAGGTTATTGCCGTTGAACAGCGCTTCCGCACGGGAGGAGAAGTAGCTGTCGCACAGCCAGCCGGCCCGTTCTCTGGAGGGACAGTCGGTCAGAATATCCACAGCGTTCTGGGCAAAGGTGTTTACAGCGGCGGCAACGATCTTGTTCAGCTCTGCATCGTCATAATCGTATTTGTAGTCAGCCGCATCGGGGTTTTCGTACAGTACCATACCGAATTCGGACAGTTCTGCTTCGCCGTCGGTGATGACCACATTGGCGAACCGGGTGGCGTTGGCTTCCATGGAGATGCAGGTGTATTCACCGGGTTCAAAAGTGTATTTCAGTACGTTGCAGCAGGTGTTCCGGAAGGGAGAAACTTCTCTGTAGGTTCCCTTGTCCACCATCACTTCGTCAAAGAGGATGTACAGGGTGGTCCGGACGGCTGCCTTTACCTTGAAGGTGAAGAAACCGGTAACGGTACGGCCGTAGTCGCAGATCTGGTACATCATGGGGCCGATCTTTTCTGCCTTGCCGTCGGCGATGGCTTCATAGGTGAACTTGCTGGCTTCCGCACCGGAATCTTCTTCCAGCTCTTCCGGGAAGAAACCCTTGAACTGGGTGTTGTCTACTTTGTAGGCACGGTCGATCCAGGGGGCGGCATTTTCGTCAATGGCGATCTTGCCGTATTCCACGTACTTCTGCGTGTCCCATACGTTCAGCTTGGGGTAGTGCACATACCGGGGCAGCAGCTTATTCATGGCTACTTCTTCCGTTTCCACGGGCGTGCGGCCGGAGGCATCTCCTGCATAGAAGGCGGCCGGATCGGAGGTCAGGTGGTAGATTTCTGTGAAGGTTCTCTGGAAGCTGAAACGGCGTACCTTCTGCACCCGTTCGGTCAGGAGATAAGCGGTGAAATCGGAAGCGGATGCGATGACTTTGCCGCCTTCGGTGATTTCTGCTGCGAAGAAAGGCGCTTCTTCCACCACGTAGAAGCTGTTGACATTGGCGGAATGTACGTCGATGGAAAGGGTCACGTACTGGCCGGCCCAGGGGGAAAGATCGTATTCATCCAGACGGGAATAGCCGTGTGCCGCTCTGGCAGGACCGTAGCCCACCAGCTTTCCGCCCACGAACAGGCGGTACAGGTTGGAGGCGGCCAGAGACAGCCTGGTGTCTGCGGCAGGGGTCAGGGAATACTGGAAAGTCAGGGTGATGTTGCGGGCGTCAAGAAGCCCTTTTGCCCAGATAGACTGCATAGAAAATACCTCGGAGTTTCATAGAATTACAGATACTATCATCATACCAAAATCTGCAGTGAAAATCAAGGGGACAGACGAAAAATTCCTCTGTTCACACAAATATCACGTATTGCACCGATTTCGTGTCTTGCAATTTCCGGGGAAGTATGGTAGTATATATGTTATTAAGAAGTAAGAATTCAGACCTGCGGTGTGCTGTGCGGATGCGTGCGGTACAGCCGTTTTCCCCGGATGACCGGGAATATAATCTCTGCAGAAAAGGAGCAAGAATATGGAACTGTTTTATACTGCCCCTGCGGCGAAATGGGTGGAAGGCCTGCCCATCGGAAATGGCAGACTGGGTGCCGTGGTGTATGGGAATCCTGTGCACGAGACCATTCAGCTCAACGAAGAAAGCCTGTGGACCGGGTATTATGATCCGGATGCGGACAACCCGGAATGTGCTCCCATGCTGGACGAAATCCGTAAGGCGATTTTTGCCGGAGATTATGTAAAAGGGGAAGAACTGACCAATACATACATGATCTGCCGGGGTATGGGATCCAATATCTGGACCGACAAATATGTCCCCTACGGAAGCTATCAGACAGCCGGGGAACTGCATATCGACTTTGCCTATGGATCGGAAAACATTACGGATTACAGCCGGAAACTGGATCTGGTAAGCGGTCTTGCCTCTACCCGGTTTAACGTGGACGGTATTTCCGTGAAAGGATATGTGTTCACATCCTTTGCCGCCGGCGTTACCGTCTGCTATTATGCCAGCGAAAAGCCTTTTACGGCTGCCTGCAGACTGACCAGAGAAGGGGCTGTTTCTTCTGCCAACCGTACCATGCGTACCATTTCCCTGATGGGAACCTGTCCTGCGGATCCCACTGAAGATGACGGTATTGCCTATGCCACTGTGGCCAAGCTGTATCCCGAAGGCGGAAGTGTGGAAATCGACGGCAGTACCCTGATCGTAAAAGATACAACGGCGCTTGCCATCGTGCTGGATACCGAAACCACCTATGAACCGCCCAAACCGGATACCGGCGTGGAGCTGTGCAGAGATCCTGCTGTGCCCTACGCTGCCTGTCTGGATAAGCTGGTGAAAAATCCCATCCGGAATACCGCCGATGTGGAGGATATGTTCTCCGAAAGTGCCCACATTCTTTCCGGTTTCATGAACCGTGTGCAGCTGGATCTGGACGGCAAGGATCCCAGCCTGAAGGTTCTGCCCACCGATGAGAGAATCCGCCGGATGCAGCAGGGAGAAAGCGATACAGGGCTTCTGATTACCTATTTTGCTTTCGGCCGGTATCTGCTGGTGTCTTCCTCTTATAACTGTCGCCTGCCTGCCAACCTGCAGGGGATCTGGGCGGATACATATGTAACACCCTGGAGCGGGGATTACCATATCAACATCAACCTGCAGATGAACTACTGGCTCTCCGAAACCTGCGGGCTGGGGGAAATGAACAAACCCTACTTTGACTATATCCGTTTCCTGGCGGAACATGGTGCCAGAACCGCAAAAATCCAGTACGGTGCGGACGGCTGGTGTGCCCATACCAGTACCTCTCCCTGGGGCTTTACTTCTCCCGGTCAGAACGCTTCCTGGGGTTCCTTTATGGCGGCGGGTGCGTGGTGCTGTACCCATATCTGGGAACGGTACGCCTTCTCCGGAGATAAGAAAGTGCTGGAAGACTATATCGATGTGATGGTGGGTGCGGCCAAGTTCTTCCTGGATTTCCTGGTGGAAGATCCCAGAACCGGCTATCTGGTTACCTGTCCCTCCAACTCCCCCGAAAACCATTTCAGAGATCCGGTCAGCGGAGAAACCTGCGCCATCTGTGCAGGACCTGCTATGGACAACGCCATCGTACGGGATCTGTTCACCCAGACGGCAGATGCGCTGGAAATTCTGGGCAGAGGCAGTGAAGAAATCTGCGGAAAAATGCGGGCTGCCTGTGAAAAACTGCCGCCCATTCAGATCGGTAAACACGGTCAGATTATGGAGTGGAGCGAAGACTTTGAGGAAACAGAACCGGGACACAGACATATTTCCCATCTGTATGCTCTGCACCCCTCCGCACAGATCACAGAAAGCACGCCCGAACTGCTCAAAGCGGCAGGCGTAACACTGGAAAGAAGACTGGCTTCCGGCGGCGGACATACAGGCTGGAGCCGGGCATGGATCATCAATTTCTACGCCAGACTGGGGCAGGGGGACAAGTGTCTGGAAAACCTGAACGCTCTGCTGGCAAAATGTACTCTGCCCAATATGTTTGATAACCATCCTCCGTTCCAGATCGACGGGAACTTCGGCGGTGCTGCCGGAATTGCGGAAATGCTTGTGGCCAGCCATGATGGCAAGATTGTCCTGCTGCCTGCTCTGCCGACGGATCCCGCATGGGCTTCCGGGAAGGTCAGCGGTCTTTGTGCCAGAGGCGGCTATCGGGTGGATATGATCTGGCAGAACCGCCGGGTGGTCCGCTTTACCCTGCATTCCAAGAACGGCGGGGACATAACCGTTTCCGTACATGGCAGGGATCACATTTACCATACGGAAGCCGGTCGTGATCTGGTCTGCGAACTGCTGGTATAAAAAAGGATAAAACTTATGAAAAGTATTCGATATATTCTGAGCGGAGCTGCACTGACAGGTCTGCTGCCTCTGTCTGTATCGGCAGCCGGAACGGAAGCGGAAACCATGGCAATTCTTTCACAGGAAGGAGCCGGCAGCGACGGGATTCTGATTATTGGCTTTCTCTGTGTGGTGTCAGGCATATGGGTTTATCAGTACTTCCGGAAAAAACGGAAGCACAACAGACATCATCATAAACATCATTCATAAAAAAAGGATTCACAAAAACGAAGAAAGGACGGTACGGAAATATGAACAGTATCCGGAAATGCATATGGCTGACGGGAGTGCTTTTTCTGACCGTGCTGTCTTTTCTGGTGCTGCCGGCAGGTGCAGAAATGCTGGATCTGCCGTTTTCCGGCGCATATGTGATTGATGATGTGGAGTCCGGTGAACTGAACAGTTATCTGACAGAGCCTCTGGATCATTTTTCCGGTCACTGGGAATTTCTTGGTGATACGGGCAATCCGGACAAGAGAACTGTTGACGGCCTTGGTATGCTTTTCACGGAAGGAAAATCATCGGACGCCGGCTATATGGAGTTTCAGTATCTGGAAAGTACGGATCTGTCCGGTGCGGTTTCTCTGGCCTTTGGCCTGAACATTGTGGACCGGACAGTGCCCGGTGTTCAGGAACCGGGAACCATTCCTGAAGGAATCTATCAGGTTTCCGTGACCGTATTGTGCGGTGGCATGGAGTATGTCAGCAATGTATATCTGGAAGGGAACCGCTGGTACATTGTTTACAGCGATCTGCCAGATGCTGCCAGAAAGCAGGATGTGGAATCCATCAGAATCCGGATTTCCTACAGTGAAGGTACCAGAGCAGGCCGGGTGCGGATCACCTCTCCCTGTGCTTCGGATAAAGACTGCGTGTTTGTACAAACTTTTTCTGCGGAGAAAGCAGAAGCGGTGCTGGGAACCGTACGGACGCAGTCTACAAGAATTTATCTGAGTCCGGATACAGGCGGAGCGGTGGTGATGGCCGCAGAGGTGAATATGCCCCGGCATACATCGGAAGTTACAGGCTGGTATATGGCTGTGGATGTGGAAGGTGCGGCTGCAGGCGGTGAAATGGCTGCAGGTGTGATGTACCGCATCGGCGAATATGTGTATCCACAGTGGTTGGACACAGCAGCCGTGGAAGTTCTGGAAGGCAAACATACCTACTATTTCCCCATCCCTCTGCCGGAGTCCTACGAGGATCCGGAAAACACTTCGGCAGCCGGAGCTTATGCTACGGAATATCTGCCGGATCCGGAAAGCTGCAGACTTTCTTTTCAGAATGTAACCGGAAGCGGTTCCTCTCTGTTCCGGGTGACCGGGATCAAATGGATTCCTGTGGTGGAACCGGTCTGGAAAGAAGGGGCGCTGGGCAGTATGACGGAAGGTACACTGCGGGATGGTGAGATCCAGTGGAACGGAAAGCTGAACCGCCAGACAGTCATTGACTATATCGATGCGGATATTGCGCTGATGGCTGTGCCTGTATGGGACAGGTATAATCTGAAAAATGCAAGAGAACTGGCACGGGTGGGGGTATCCAACAGTTTCAGTTTTACGATGGATGCGGAGAGTGCGGCCATGTATGCTGCCGGATGGATGTTCTACTGTGCCGTCCGGACGGAAAAAACTGTACAGGATCCCATGGCAGCGGATGTACATTATCTGCCGGTATCCCAGCCGAGAATGCTGGCCGGTGCCAGTCCGGCTCCCTGTGTACTGTCCATGTTCGGGTTCCACGAAGCCAATCCTGTTGGCGTGTATGAATCCAATGTATCCCATGTAACCGTAGATGTACAACTGGATCAGCTGATACTGCCCGGCGGTACGGGAATTGTCTGTGCCTACGGCGGCAGAAGCTGCACTTTGTCCCAGATCTATCTTTCCCAGCTGGACAACGATATTCGGTTCTACAGTGATGCCGGACTGGAAGTCAGTCTGCGGCTGCTGTCTGCGGAACCGTATTTATGGTCGGAAAAACAGGCGGAAAACTATCTGCCGCTGGCGGAGAGGGAAGAGGAACTGTATTCCTATGCGGCGGCGCTGTCGTATCTGTGCAGCCGATATCCCTCTGTGGCTTCCATTACCCTTGGCATGGGAATCAACTGTGAAAAGTATACCGGTCTTTCTCTGGTATCCCCGGAGAAGGTCATGAAAAATATTGCGGTACTGGCAGCGCTGACCTATGAGACAGCCCGGCTGGAGATTCCGGATATATATGTGGTGATTCCTCTGGCGGACAGTCATACCTATAGCAGTGAAGACGCCCTGCCTGACCACGGGATTGTTCTGGATCCGGAATGGACGCTGATTTTACTGGCAGATGCAATGGATTCTCTCGGAAAAATCCCCTGGGTGGCTTCCTGGCGTTTTGAGAGTGACCGGGATCTGACGGAAGCCGCTGCTTTGCCGGATCGCTGGGAACATATACTGAAGCAGATGAATCTGCCTGTGTTCGAAGATTTTCTGTACCGGTGGGAACCGGAAGTCTGTCTGCAGAATGAACCGGTTCCCTACAGCTTTGCCGGACGGTATGAAAAGGTCTGTATGGCATTGGCGGAGAACAATCCGCGGGCTGTGATACTCTCCTTTGCCCGGATTGCCGATTATGTGAGTCAGTCCATGTTTGCGGCGGTTACGGAACTGCCGGATCCCAGCGGTGACCATATGGAAGGCCGGCAGGTGCAGAAGTTCCGCGGCATCCTGACTGAAGGCGGTGCGGTAACGGAACCGTACAGTGCTTCTATGGCGATATGGGACTTTACTTCCTCCTATACCACGGATGGGTTTATTGCAGGCGGCGGAATTGAAGAAGTTTTCACGACCAGCAGCAAGCGGCTGGATCAGTTTACCAATCGCAGCGGTTCCAGAGTGCTGCGCAGTGTGCTGCCGGTATCTCTGTACGAAAACAGTACGGTGGGGACGGCAGGCGGGATCCTGCTGCGGAATTTTGATGGCGTAGTGGATCTTTCCGGGGTAGATACTCTGCAGTTTACTTTTTCTCTGACGGAAAACGGAAACAGCGCCGCAAAGCCGACAGTGGTATTTCTGATGGGGGCGGACGACTGGCGTGCAGAATATCATGCAGAAGGCGTTGTATCCGATACGGTTATGACGGTATCCTGCGATCTGCGGGAATATGCCAATGCTGCCCGTACGGAATACATAGGGGTCATGCTGTACGGTGAAACAGATTTGATTTTCGATCTGGTATCCGTGTATGCCTGCAGTCTGGAAGGTACCGAGGCCGCTTTGCAGAACGCTTTTGTACCGGCAGAACCGGTAAACAGTGATTCTCCGTATGCTACGGAAATATTCTATATTCTGGCTCTGCTGGCAGTAATGAGTGTCAGTGTGGGTATACTGCTTTTCCGCAGAGACAGAGAAGATGAGGACGAAGAAGATGGAATCTGGAAATAACGGACCCATAAAGCCTGTATTTACAAAATATCGTCTGGCGGAATGCGTGATCTGTCTGGTTGTGATTCTGTTCGGCGTGCTGTACCTGAACACGGAGATCCTTTCTCTGTGGGTGCTGCTGCCGGTGTTTCTGGCGGCGTTTATTGCCATTCCGGTTCTGCGGTATCTGGATGAAAAAAAGAGGGGGATCCGCGGCCTTGCGCTTGGGTTCTCCGTAGGCATTGCCGCTCTGCCTGCTGTTGTTGTACTGGCGGCACTGCTTGTATATTTTCTGTAATACCAACCACCAAACATTGAGGTAATATATATGCGAATCGTTGTAAAGGTAGGTACATCCACCCTGGCCCATCCTACCGGGCATCTGAATATCCGGCACATGGAAAGCCTGTGTAAGGTGCTGGCGGACATCAAAAATGCGGGACACGCCGTGATTCTGGTTTCTTCCGGTGCCATCGGTATGGGCATGGGTAAACTCTCCCTCAGAGAACGGCCGAAGACCCTGGTAGGCAAACAGGCTGCCGCCGCTGTGGGACAGTGTGAACTGATGTATACATACGACAAGCTGTTTTCAGAATATAATCACGTCATTGCCCAGATCCTGCTGACCGGGGCAGATGTACGGGATCCGGAACGGCGTGAAAACTTCACCGGCACTATGGAACACCTGCTGGAAATGGGGGTTCTGCCGGTTATCAACGAAAACGACACTGTGTCCACGGAAGAACTGGGCATCGGGGACAACGATACGCTGGGCGCCATTGTGGCAACCTCCATTCATGCGGATCTGCTGGTGCTGCTGTCGGATATTGACGGCCTGTTCACCGACGATCCCCGGGTGGTGCCGGATGCGAAGCTGATGCCGGAGGTTCACGAGATCACCGAGGAAATCATGGCGCACGCAGGCGGCAAAGGCTCTGCCATCGGTACCGGCGGTATGGCCACCAAGCTGACCGCAGCAAAGATGGTCATGGAAGCCGGCGGAGATATGATCATCGCCAACGGCAGGGATCCTGCTATCCTGTACGACCTGCTGGACGGCAAGGCCATCGGCACCAGATTTATCGGAAAGAAGTAAGAAATACGAGGACGGAAATATGAAGACTACCATGCAGATTATGCAGGACGCAAAGAGCGCTGCTCCCGTGCTGTCCTGTGCAGATACAGAAACCAAAAATAAAGCGCTCCACGCCATGGCAGATGCGCTCACAGCGGCCACAGAAGCGATTCTGGCGGCCAACGGGGAAGATATGGCGGCGGCCAAGGGGCGGATCAGCGACGTAATGCTGGACAGACTGGCGCTGACGGCGGCGCGGATTGCTTCCATGGCACAGGGCATCCGGGATGTTGCCGCTCTGCCGGATCCCTGTGGGCAGGTGCTGGCGCAGTCCGTTCGTGGTGACGGTCTGCAGATCCGGAAAACCGCAGTTCCTCTGGGTGTGATTGCCATCATTTACGAAAGCCGGCCCAATGTTACTTCGGATGCGGCGGCACTGTGCATCAAGAGCGGCAACGCCTGCATTCTGCGCAGTGGGAAGGATGCCTGGAAGAGTGCGTATGCCATCACCTGCGCTCTGCAGAAGGGGCTGGAAACGGCGGGACTGAATCCTCTGCTGGTACAACTGGTGGAAGATGTGACCAGAGAAAGCTCCTATGACCTGATGCGGGGCGTGGGATATATTGATCTGCTGATCCCCAGAGGGGGGGCGGGGCTGATCCGTGCCTGTGTGGACAATGCCAAGGTGCCCTGTATTGAAACCGGT
Source organism: Oscillospiraceae bacterium (assembly GCA_015064285.1). GTDB lineage: Bacteria > Bacillota > Clostridia > Oscillospirales > CAG-272 > UMGS1696. The sequence continues at coordinate 69,651 of SVSN01000007.1, forward strand.
ACCGGTATCTGCCACATCTATATCGACGGTGCGGCGGATCCGGATAAGGCAGTTTCCATTCTGACCAACGCCAAGACCAGCCGGCCTTCCGTATGTAATGCGGCGGAGGTTTGTCTGGTGGACGAAAAAATCGCACCGGTGGTTCTGCCAATGGTGAAGAAAGTACTGGTGGATGACAGAATTGCCGAAGGAAAAAGTCCGGTAGAGCTGCGGCTGGACGCAAAGGCGGCTGCCATCATTGACGGTACCCCTGCGGGAGAAGCGGATTTCGATACGGAATTCTTAGACTATATCCTTGGCGTAAAGGTAGTATCCGGTGTGGAAGAAGCGGTGGCGCATATTGCCGCTCACTCCACCCACCACAGCGAAGCTATTGTGACGGAAGATCCGGCGGCGGCAGAACTCTTTACCGCCCGTGTGGACAGTGCTGCGGTGTATGTGAACGCATCCACCCGGTTTACCGACGGCGGCGAATTCGGTCTGGGCTGTGAAATGGGCATCTCCACCCAGAAGCTTCACGCCAGAGGGCCTATGGGACTGGCGGAACTGTGCACGTACAAGTATGTGATCACCGGGAACGGACACGTGAGATAATTGAGAATTATGAATTATGAATTGAGAATTCGGGTGAGCTTATGACGATTGGATGTATTGGGATCGGGAATATGGGCGGCGCCATCTGTGGGGCTGTCTGTAAGAGCGATCTGGATAAAAATGTACTGGTTTGTGATGCGGATGCTGCCAAAACGGCGGCTTTCCGGGAACAGTATGGGTGTGAAGCAGCAGACAGTGCAGCGCTTGCGGCAAAGGTAGATTATATTATTCTGGGGATCAAGCCCCAGTATATGGCATCGGTGCTCGGGGAGATCCGCGATGTGCTGGCGAAGCGTGCGGAGATCGGAGAACGGGTTGTGCTCGTGACCATGGCGGCGGGACTGACCACGGAATGGTTCCGGGAAACGCTGGGGCTGGCACTGCCGGTGATCCGGATCATGCCCAACATTCCCGCGTCCGTGGGGCACGGGATGATTATGTATACCTGCACGGAGGACGTGACGGAAGCAGAAAAGGCGGATTTTCTGAAAATGCTTGCGCCTGCCGGAATCCTGGACGAGCTGCCGGAGAATCTGATTGATGCGGGGACGGCGGTGTCCGGCTGCGGGCCTGCGTTCCTTTGTCTGATTATGGAAGCCATGGCGGACGGCGGTGTGGCCTGCGGACTGCCCCGGCAGAAAGCCATGCAGTATGCGGCGCAGACCCTGCTGGGTACGGCATCGGTACTGCTGGAAACGGGTAAGCATCCGGGCGTGTTCAAGGATGAAGTCACCAGTCCCGGTGGTTCCACCATTGCCGGCGTGAAGGCTATGGAAGACGGCGGAGTGCGTGCGGCGATGATGGAAGCGGTCATGGCGGCGTACCGGCGGAATCTGGAACTGGGGAAGAAATGACAGAAAATAAAAAGTAAGAGATAAGATGTCAGAGGTACTGGGGATAGGATTTCGCTGACCGTGCGGAAAACTGTCCCCGGTTTATATTTTTCAAGGATCCGTTGGATTTTCTGCAAGCACGGCGTGCTGGTATGCCTGACCGGAATGTGGTATACTGGTGTCACAACCGGACGGGAGGAATAACAGATGAAATTACAGATTGGTGAAAACATCCGCAGTCTGCGGAAAGAAAAAGGGATTACCCAGGAGAAACTGGCGGAGCTGCTGGGAGTTACATCCCAGGCAGTCAGCCGTTGGGAATCGGGAGCGGGGTATCCGGACATGGATCAGCTGCCGGGGCTGGCGTCGCTGTTTGAAGTTTCCATGGACACCCTGCTGGGGTATGACGGTACTGTGGAGAAGCAGAACCGGCTGGTGCTGGAGATATCTGCCATGATTGCCCGTGGGGAACGGGATGAAGGGATCCGCAGAGCCGGGGAAGCACTGGAAATGTATCCGGATAATCCTGCACTTGCGCTGATGCTGGCTACGGTTCTGTTCAGCACGGAAGCGAACACTGAGGATCTGGAGAGGGTGGTATGTTTGTGTCGGCGGGTGATATCTGCTGCAGTTGGCAGCGATCCGGAGAAGATTCTCATGATGCTGGCAGCCAAAAACCTGCTGATTCCCGCACTGGTACGGCTGGATCGCAGAGAAGAAGCGAAAAACGAAGCCCGTCTGCTGCCGGGAATGACTATGACCCGGGATTATATCATGCCGTTGGTACTGAGCGGCACGGAAAAAAAGAAATACCTGCTGGAAGGTCTGCCGCTGTTTGTAATCACGATCAACAATGTATACCTGAATGGGTATGCCCATCCGGATCCGATTCCGGCAGAAACAGGGGAGCCGACCGCTCTTGCCATGGGGGTGAAAAAGTACACATTGGAAGAATGCTGCCGGGATCTTGCGGTATGGGATGCGGTATATGCAGGTCTGCTGCCGGAAGCAGAGGCAGAAAGAGAACTGGATAGTATCGATGCCTATCTGTACCTGCATAAGCGGACGGCAAAGCTTCTTGCGGAAGCAGAACGGTATGAGGAAGCACTGGTACATCTGGAACGGACTGTACGGGGGATTCTGCGTCCGGTGGAAGAAAAGCGTAGTCATGCGTTCAATAAACTGATGGGTTTATCTGCGGAAAGTTTCGGCCCGGAATACACTGCCGCTTTTGCTGATGCACCGGATGGGATTAAACAGCAGTTTTATAAAATTATGGGTCCCATAACCGAATAACAAAAACAGCCTGTATCCATTGGGTTCGTACCCATGAAAATACAGGCTGTCTGCGTTTATTTCTGACTTCTTATCTCTTACTTCTTACCTGAACTCATTCGTCCGCCAGCAGAATTTCTTCCCAGAGCTTTTCGTAGTACGTCCGGATTTCAGGAGAAATATCGTGGAAGTACTGGGTCTTGGGCATATTTTCTGCGGTGGGATAGAGAATTTCGTTCTGATACAGGTAGTAATCGGGGTTTTCGGTTACGGCAGTGTTGGGGGAAGCGTAGCAGATGTATTCCGCATTGGCCAGTGCTACTTCAGGTTCCAGCAGGAAGTTGATGTACAGCATGGCGGCTTCGTAGTTCTGGGCATTCTTGGGGACACACACGGAGTCCACGAAGATGTTGGTGCCTTCCTTGGGGTACACAAAGGCCAGGTCGGGATTGGTTTCGGCCATGGTCAGGTAGTCGCCTGCATAGTAGGGCGCGATGGCTGCATTGCCGGCTTCCATCTTGTTGAATACTTCGTCCATGACGCGGGCCTGCAGAACGGGATTCTGTTCCTTCAGCTTTTCGGCAGCCTTGTCCCAGTCAGCCTTGTTTTCGGAGTTGATGTCCTGTCCCAGCAGGAACTGTGCAATGGCAAAGGCGTCACGGGGGTTGTTGAAGGTCAGAATGTTGTCGGTGTACCGGGCGTCCCACATAACAGACCAGCTGTCGGGCGCTTCCGTTACCACAGTGGTATCGTAGATCAGACCTACCATCCCCACGTTGTAGGGCACGGAATAGGTGTTGTCCGGGTCGAAGTACAGGTTTTTATACTGTTCGTCGATATAGTGGTAGTTGTCGATCTTGGAGAAGTCCAGAGGCTGAAGCATATCTTCATTGATCAGCCGGGCGATCATATAGTCTGAGGGGATCAGAATGTCATAAGACACAGCTTCGGACTTGATCTTGGCATACATGGCTTCGTTGGATTCAAAGTTCATGTAGTTGACTTTGATCCCGGTCAGCGCTTCAAAAGCCGCATTCACATCCAGAGAACCTTCGGAGCCGATGGACATATATTCACCCCAGTTGAATACATTCAGCGTGGTGCCGGCGTATTCGGTGGTGTAGGTTCCTACGGGATTTGTGATCTCGCTGTTTGCACCGCCGCAGGAAGTGAGCGGAATGGCAGTCAGCAGGGCAGCAAGGCATACGGTGAAAAATTTTTTCATTCTTTTCTTTACCCTTTCTTGAATAGAGAAAATGTAGTAATCCTCAGTGTACGGGAGGAGAAACGCGGCTTTTGAAAAAGCCTGGCAAAACTTTTTAATAGTTACAGCGGTTTTGTTGGGTGCAGGCAGAGCGATTCCGAACTGATAGCCGTGGCAGTATGGTGTCGGGCTGTTCGGGCTGAGTAGTGAGGTGCCTGCTCGGTTTCGCCAAAGGCGAATACCGGGTAGTGGAATCAGCGGCTGCGCTTCGCTTTGTTTGGGCTTGTTGGTGGCGCGGCCAAATACCTTTATAGGATACCAAATTTACCGCTGTCCGGGTTTCTGATTTGCCGACAGAACTTTGTAATTCTTATTTCTTACTTCTTAATTCTTATTTTTCCTGTCCTGTTTGATCTGACTGATGTTGACAACCAGCAGCAGTACCAGTACGGTTAAGAAGATCAGGCTGGACAGGGCGTACATATCCGGCTTGACGGTCTTTTTGGTCATGGCGAAGATCTTCAGGGGCAGGGTCTGGAAATCGGAACCGGTGGTGTAATAGCTGATTACGAAGTCATCCAGCGACATGGTGAAGGACATGATGAAGCCGGAGATGATCCCGGGCATAACCGCAGGCAGAACCACTTTGAAGAATGCCGTAATCGGTGTGGAGCCAAGGTCCTGGGCAGCTTCTGCCAGGTGGGGATCCGTCTGGTTCAGTTTGGGCAGCACGTTCAGGATCACATAGGGCAGGTTGAAGGTCACGTGGGCGATCAGCAGGGTCCAGAAGGACAGCGCGTTCGCAGCTCCCAGAAGCCGTCCCACGAAGACGAACAGCAGCATCATGGATACACCGGTTACGATTTCGGGTACCATCATAGGGATGTTGGTAACGGTTTTCAGCGTTGCTTTCCAGGCACGGTTCCGTACCTGATACATATACACGGCGGCAGCGGTACCCAGCAGGGTTGCAATCACAGCGGAGGTGACAGCCAGCACCAGAGTGTTCTGCAGCGCGGTCATGGTATCACGGGAGGAAAAAAGCTCCTGGTACCATTTCAGGGAAAAGCCGGAGAACACGGAGGTGGAGCGTCCTTCGTTGAAGGAGAAGAACACCATTACCAGAAGCGGTGCATACAGAATGATGTAGATAATGGCTACAAAGAGGTTCTGGAGAGATTTTTTCATGCCGGCACCTCCTTATATAAGCAGATCATCGTCCCCGGCGAACCGGTTCAGAATGACCATGCTGACCAGAATGACCACCATCAGCACCAGGGACAGGGATGCCCCCAGGTTATAGTTATAGGAAGTCTGCATCTGCCGTTCGATGGCGTCCCCGATGAGCATGATCTTCCCGCCGCCCAGCTTCTGAGAGATGTAGAAGGTACTGACGGAGGGGACGAATACCATGGTAAAGCCGGAGATGACCCCGGGCATGGACAGAGGCAGGATTACCCGTCTGAGCTTGGACAGGGCACCGGAACCAAGGTCTTCGGCAGCTTCCAGCAGACTGGGTTCGATTTTGGACATGACGTTGTAGATGGGGATGATCATGTACGGTATGTAGTTGTAGATCATACCGAAGATGACAGCCCCGGGGGTACCGATCATTTTCAGCGGTTCCACCCCGAAATTTTCCAGAATGTTATTGATGATCCCGTTTTTTTCCAGAATGTTCATCCAGGAGTAGGTACGGATCAGCAGGTTCATCCACATGGGCAGCATCACCAGCATCATCATGATCCGCTGTGCGGCAGGCCCTCTCCGGCTCATAATGTAAGCGAAGGGGTAGGCGATAGCCAGACAGATGAGGGAGGCGATGAAGGCATATTCAAAGGATATAAGGAAGGTTTCCTTGTAGTCTGCCAGAGAAACAATATTGTCCATGGTGAGGGCGCCTGTCTTGTCGGTGAAGGCGTAGTACACCACAATGACCAGAGGAATAATGATAAACAGTGCAGCCCAGACGATATAGGGAGCGCCTGCAGCCTGCTGCAGAAGGGACTTTTTCTTCATGGCTGTCCCCCTTATTCTGCTTCGTCTTCATCGTCCAGCACGTTCAGGGTGTCGATTTCGTCGCTGTAGGAGCTGTAGTCCCCGAACTGACCGGAATATTTGGATTTCTTCATAACATGGATGGCATCCGGCTCGATGAACAGGCCAACCTTTTCATCCACTTTATGTTCGTCCGTGGTCTGGATCATCCATTTGAAGCCGTGGATATCCACAATGATTTCAAAGTGTACGCCGAGGAAGGTCACAGAGGTGACGGTTCCCTGGAGCATACCCTTTTCAGGCGGAACAATGTCCACATCTTCGGGACGGATTACCACGTCCACTTCTTCGCCCGGCGCAAAGCCTGCATCCAGACAGGAGAAAGTGTGACCGGCGAAGGAAGCCTGATAGTCGGCTTTCATGATGCCGTCAATGATGTTGGATTCCCCGATGAAGTCGGCAACGAAAGCGTTCTGGGGTTCGTTGTAGATATCGATGGGAGAACCGATCTGCTGAATTTTCCCTTCGTTCATAACTACCACGGTATCGGACATGGACAGGGCTTCTTCCTGGTCGTGGGTTACGAAGATAAAGGTGATGCCCAGCTGTTTCTGGATATTCTTCAGTTCGTTCTGCATATCCTTCCGGAGTTTTAAGTCCAGAGCGGCCAGGGGCTCGTCCAGGAGCAGAACTTTGGGACGGAGTACAAGGGCACGGGCGATGGCAACACGCTGCTGCTGACCGCCTGAGAGTCTGGAAACGCCTCTCTTTTCAAAGCCCTGAAGGTTTACCAGACGGAGCATTTCGGTCACCCGTTCTTTGATCTCCGGTTCCGGCACCTTGCGGATTCTCAGCCCGTAGGCAATGTTTTCGAACACATTATAGTGCGGAAAAAGGGCATAACGCTGAAAAATGGTGTTCACCTCACGTTTGTGGGGCGGGACACCATGCATATTCTTGCCGTTTAAGAACAGTTCACCGCTGTCGGGTTCCAGAAAACCGGCAATGATACGCAGGGTGGTGGTTTTACCGCAGCCGGAAGAACCCAGCAGCGTGACAAATTCGCCGTCCCGTATGGTAAGGCTCAGATCGTCCAGCACCTTTTCCCCATCGAATTCCACAGTGATGTTTTTAAGCGCAATGATAATATTCTCTTGATCCATTTTTTGCATCCCCCTTTGCGGCAAAAGTACCACGTATAGCCGTATTACAGCTCTGCGCGAACCCACAACGAGGCTAACCGCAACCCCCGCAAAGAGTGTGTTACAAGCGAATCGGTTCGTTTGCAGCTGCGGTTTCTTGCTTTCGGCAGACAGTACCGCCGGAAGCCGGTTTTCTAACATGACAGGCATGATGAAAACTGCCGGGTGTGAACACCAGATATTCATTTTTGACAAACTGCTTTATGCTTTACGGCCGCAGGCACTGACTATCCCGCGGCGTATATTTTAGGGCAGCCGTCTGATGTTTTGGAAATCCGCCGGATCCTTTGCGAAAGGCGGATCGTCAGCACAGATGCAAAAATCGTGCAATACCAATGATACTGTTTTTTTCGGGAAATGTCAATATATTTTGCAAAATTCCCCGGCATTCGGGTGTAGATTTATTGTCGTCTTTTTTGGAGAATTTGTTGAATCTGCCCGGCAGGTGTTTTTTATGGTATTCAGGCTTGTTTTCAGATCGAGAAAAAAGGGAAAATCTGAGGGGACAGAATCATGCAGTTTTATGTTCCGGACGGAAGAAAACGAGGAAAATGCCCAAAAACGAGAGAAAAAACGAGCATTTCATCAGCTAAATCAAAATAATCAAAAAAATTGCAAAAAAGGTATTGACAAACCTTATGCAGGGTGGTATAATAGTCGCGTTCGTGAAAAGAATCCAAATATATCGGAGGAAAAAACCAATGTCTACCTACATGGCAAAAGTCGAAACCGTTGAACGCGGTTGGTATATCATTGACGCAGCCGGTAAGCC